>CAINWC010000376.1 GCA_903854305.1 uncultured Pseudomonadota bacterium
ATATGGTCGCGCGAGGCAAGTTCAGGCACTACGCCACCGTATTCTGCATGCATTTCCACTTGTGAGTGTAAGGCATGTGCAAGTAATCCGAGTTCGGTATCGTATAATGCAAGCCCTGTTTCATCGCACGATGATTCAACGCCAAGAATTAACATAATTTGAGTCCATTTTTTTACTAAATATAATCTTTAAAAAGTGACTTTATACACATTTGCAGCACAAATGCATAAAAGTAATTGAATAAAAACGATTATACGATTAAAATAGTCGGCTTTTCTCAGTTCATAAACCTTGAGTGCTGTAAAGCGCCTAAAGGATTTAGAAACTTGAGCATAACCTATTAAATATTGTTGCCGATAAGAGAGAACGAATGTCTAGTGTACGCGTAAAAGAAAATGAGCCGTTTGACGTTGCCCTTCGCCGTTTTAAACGCTTAATTGAAAAAACAGGTTTGTTGAATGATCTTCGCGCACGCGAATTTTACGAAAAACCAACTTGGGAACGTAAGCGTAAAGCTGCCGCAGCGGTTAAACGTCAATATCGTCGTTTACTCAAGCAAACGCTTCCAGCAAAATTATACTAGCTGATTATTTCATGTCATTAAAAGCTCAGATTACTGAGGACATGAAAACCGCGATGCGTGCTAAAGATAGCGCGCGTCTAGGAGCGATTCGTTTATTACTTGCTGCCATTAAGCAGCGTGAAGTGGATGAGCGCATAGAGTTAAGTGATGCTGATATTATTGCTGCTATTGAAAAAATGCTGAAACAACGTCGCGATTCAATTGCGGCGTATGAATCTGCAAATAGACATGACTTGGCAGATGTAGAGAAGTTTGAAGTCACAGTGCTGCAAACGTATTTGCCGCAACAACTTACCGAAGATGAAGTAAAAGCGATCTTGGAGCAAGTGGTTGTAGATACTGGCGCTGCAGGCATTAAAGATATGAGCAAAGTCATGGCGGCAATTAAGCCGTTAGTGGCAGGGCGTGCCGATGTGGGTAAAATATCGGGATTGATCAAAACGCGCTTAGGTTAAGTCGGAATAAATTTAGCGTAGAAAATATTAAAGGAGCGATAAGCTCCTTTTTTGTTCTCTAAACATATCCATGTAACTTACATGAAACTTAAATCTAGTTCGTAAGAATTTAGATTGATTTTGATAAATGCAGATAAATTTTGATACCTGAAAGCTTTATTCAAGAACTGCTAAATCGAATAGACGTTGTTGACGTCATTGATAAGTCGGTGCCGCTTAAAAAAGCGGGAGCTAATTACTCGGCCTGCTGTCCGTTTCATAATGAAAAATCCCCAAGTTTTACCGTAAGTCCCACTAAACAGTTTTATCACTGCTTTGGCTGTGGTGCGCATGGTACTGCTATTGGCTTTGTGATGGAATATCAAGGCTTAAGCTTTGTCGAGGCCATTCAAGATCTGGCAAAAATGGCGGGGTTGACTGTTCCGCAAGAAGCCTATGACCCAGCAAAGCCTGCGCCAAAAGTAGTGGTCGGCTTGCAAGAGTCGTTACAGCAGGCCGCTAATTTTTACAAAACGGAACTTAAAAAATCACCGCGCGCGATTGACTACCTTAAGGCGCGTGGCTTAAGCGGGCAGGTGGCCGCTAAGTTTCAAATTGGTTATGCGCCAGCAGGCTGGCAAAATTTACAAAGTGTTTTTCCGCATTATGAAAACGAAGCTTTAGCGATTGCTGGCTTGGTGGTGGAAAACGAGCAGGGTCGCCGTTATGATCGCTTTCGTGATCGCATCATGTTTCCTATTCATGATCAAAAAGGTCAGGTGATAGGCTTTGGCGGTCGTGTGATTAACCCTGAAGACACCCCTAAATATTACAACTCACCTGAAACACCTTTGTTTCAAAAAGGTCATGAGCTTTATGGCTTGTTTTTAGCTAGGCGAGCAATTCGTGATGCAGGCCGAGCTTTGGTGGTAGAAGGGTACATGGATGTTGTCGCATTGGCGCAATTTGGTATTGAGTATGCTGTTGCCGCCTTGGGTACGGCTACCACGCCGTATCACATCACTAAATTAATGCGACAAACCGATGAAGTGGTGTTTTGCTTTGATGGCGATAATGCAGGCCTTACGGCTGCATGGCGTGCAGCGATGAATGCTCTGCCGGCACTCACTGATGGCTTGAAATTATCCTTTTTATTTTTACCCAAAGAACATGACCCAGATTCATATGTGCGAGAGTTTGGTAAGGATAAGTTTGAGGCGGAAATTAAGTTGGCTATGCCGCTCTCGCAATTTATCTTAAAGCATTTAAGTGAAAATAATAGCTTACAAAGCCAAGAAGATCGAGTTCGATTTTTAAACGAAGCCGAACCGATTATGCAGCAAATTACAGCACCACGAAGCGCGATGTTCTTGCGAAAAAAAGTAGCTGAGCTGGCGCAGCTATCACACGAAGAAATGCAAAGCTTACTTAAATTACCCAATTTGAATAAGACACCTGTTGATGCAAGGCCGAAGCTTACGCGCACAACATTGTCCATGAAGAAGCGCTACTGCTTAATGTTACTGATGCAGCCAGCGCTTGCTAGTCGTGAAGATTTGTCTTGGGTTGAAGGGGATGCTGCTGAAGATATATTATTACAGTGGGCTATTGAAACTTGCTTGAAACATCCTCACTCTAAACCTGTAGTTATTATGCGTGAGCTTGAGCGTCGTGTGGATGCAAACGTGCTACGAGAACTAGAGCGTGAGTTAAGTTTGCTGGATGAAACCTTGGATCTAGTACAAGAGTTCGCCGGTGCAAGGCGTCAATTGCATGACGCTTATGTGCAAAAAAAAGAAGGTCTATTGTTGGCTCAAATTGGTGAGAAGCCCTTGAGCGCACTTACTGAGAATGAACGTACCTTACTGAAAAGTTTAGGCAATAAACCCAGTCAAAATAGGGCTTAATTCTGGTATAATGGACGGTTACAGTAATCATATTCACTATGCGCAGGCATTCATAGCATGCATGGTAGATGTATAAATTAGAGGTAAGTGATGGCAAGACCAAAGAAAAGCGACCAGGTAGCTGATAAAAAGAACGTGGAGATTGTTAGCCCAGAGCTACAAGAAGCTAATGCTGAGGAACGCCGCACGCGCCTAAAAACCCTGATTATTTTGGGTAAAGAGCGTGGCTACTTAACTTACGCTGAAATCAACGATCACTTACCAGATGATGTGCAGGGTTCCGAGCAAATCGATGGCATTATCGGCATGATTAACGATATGGGTATTCAGGTGTATGAAGAAGCACCTGATGCTGAAGTGTTGTTAATGTCAGATTCACCACCAGCAGTGACCGATGATGATGCCGTAGCTGAAGCTGAGCAAGCGCTTGCCACGGTAGATTCAGATTTTGGCCGTACTACTGACCCAGTGCGTATGTATATGCGCGAGATGGGTACAGTTGATTTGCTCACGCGTGAAAGTGAAATTGAAATTGCACGCCGTATTGAAGATGGTCTTAAACACATGGTGCAAGCGATTGCAGCATGCCCAACTACCATTGCGGCCTTGCTGGCAATGATTGATAAAGTTGAAGATGACGAGTTAAGCGTTGACGATTTAGTCGATGGCTTGATTGAGTCTGATATTAGCCCGGCGCAGCCTGTGGTGGTAGAGTCTGATGACGATGAGTCCGAAGATGATGTTGAAGATGAAGAAGAAGATGGCGATGAGGACGGTGCCAAAGCCGCAGCCATTTCAGCCGAGGCTTTAGCCAAACTAAAAGAAGAAGTGATTAAGCGTTTTACCATTGTGCGCGCGGCGCATCAAAAAATGACCGTAATCTTGCCTATACGTGGCTCGCAAGACCCTGAATATCAAGCATTATTAGCTGAGATTTTAGAAGAGCTGACTGCTTTTAGATTTTCGCCTAAACAAGTAGAGGGTCTGTGCGATCAAGTGCGTGAATTGGTTGAAACTGTGCGCGGACATGAGCGTAAGGTTTTAGATTTTTGCGTTGATAAATCTGGTATGCCACGTCTGCATTTCATTAAATCATTCCCTGGTAATGAAAGTAATTTAAGCTGGTTAGCCGAAGAGTTGAAAGCTGAAAAACCTTACGTTGAAAAACTGATTCGCTATAATCACTCGATTTTAGATCAACAACAACGTTTGATTGATTTGGAAAAAAGCGTTGGTATTCCAATCAAAGAGCTTAAAGAAATCAATAAGCAGATGACCACGGGCGAGGCGCGTGCACGTCGTGCTAAACGTGAAATGATTGAAGCCAATTTGCGTTTAGTGATTTCAATCGCTAAAAAATACACAAATCGCGGCCTGCAATTTTTGGATCTTATCCAAGAAGGTAATATTGGCTTGATGAAAGCGGTTGATAAATTTGAATATCGTCGTGGTTTCAAATTCTCAACTTATGCAACATGGTGGATACGACAGGCAATCACTCGCTCTATTGCTGACCAAGCGCGTACGATTCGTATTCCAGTGCACATGATTGAAACGATTAATAAAATGAATCGTATTAGCCGTCAAATATTGCAGGAAACAGGTGTAGAGCCCGATCCAGCGCTATTGGCAGAGAAGATGGAAATGCCTGAAGATAAGATTCGTAAAATCTTAAAAATCAGTAAAGAGCCTATCTCGATGGAAACGCCGATTGGCGAT
>CAINWC010000377.1 GCA_903854305.1 uncultured Pseudomonadota bacterium
AAATTACCCATACGCAGCAAGGTAATCAAGGTGCTTGTAAACAAATGGTGCGCAAAAAATAACAATGAACCTCGAATTCTCTATGAGAAAAGCTAACCGATTACCTAATATGCGTAATTTGGGGGTTAATTTACGCATACTCATCATCGTCAATGCCGCGCTAGCATTGGGTGCCATTGTGCTGAGTAGTAGTTTTAATCAGTTTTTCAGCTTAATTGCCACCACCTCGGCCATTGCTCAGCCCATGTTATTGCTAAGCCTATTATTGCTATATGCATGCCACTCGCTGCTCATCAAGCTACGCTACTGGCAAGGCTTGCTGGTGATGGTATTAATAGTACTATTTATCTGTAACAGCATGTACGAGCTGATTTCACAATTATTGATTTTTAACGACTTACCGACACAAGCACGTGTGCTTTTTTTTGCATTATCTATCACGGCCATTACCCTATATTACTTTAACCTGCATCAGCGCGCCTATTCTCCAGCGTTGATTGAGGCTAGACTGCAAGCGCTTCAAGCGCGCATTCGACCACATTTTTTGTTCAATAGTATCAACGCGGTGCTGTCATTAATTCGTAGCCAGCCCAAACAGGCTGAAACTGCTTTAGAAGATATGGCCGACTTATTTCGTGTATTGATGGCAGATAACCGTGATTTGGTCCCTCTCGCCCAAGAAATTGCGCTATCTCGGCAATATTTAGCGCTAGAAAAACTGCGGCTAGACGAACGGCTCAACATTCAGTGGCAAATAGACGACATGCCTCCAGACGCACTAATACCGCCATTGGTATTACAGCCATTACTGGAAAACGCAGTCTATCACGGCATTGAACCACTAGCGATGGGCGGCAAGATTACCATTCAAATCTATACTAAACGTAATGAAGTGCATATTGTATTAACCAACCCTTACAGCACGCAAAATAATCACCAAAATGGCAACAAAATGGCACTTAAAAACATTAGAGAGCGCTTAACACTACATTTTGATCTTGAAGCATCATTAAAAAGCACTCAATCCAATAGTGAATATCAAGTACATATTACATTGCCGCACACTAAAAAATGACCAGCCCCATACTTAACATTTTAATTGCAGATGACGAAGCGCCAGCACGCAACAGACTGCGAGAGCTACTTTCTGACATCAGCAATATTAAGCTTGTCGCGGAAGCAAAAAATGGACAAGAAGCGCTCAATCTAGCCAATGAATATCAGCCAGATATTGCGCTACTCGATATTCGCATGCCCATGATGGACGGCATTGAGGCCGCGCAGCATCTACAAAAAATGACTAAGCCACCTGCCATCATCTTTACCACCGCCTTTGATAGTTATGCCATGCAGGCGTTTAATATGAGTGCGATAGATTATTTATTAAAGCCTATTCGCTTAGAGCGCCTGCAGGCCGCCATTAACAAAGCTCATGCACTATTGCCCAGTCAGCTTCAAGCACTCGCGCCAATCAGCCCCAAAAGAACACATTTCAGCATTAGTGAGCGTGGGCGTATTTTGCTAGTGCCGATTGCCGATGTTATTTATTTACGTGCTGAGCTTAAGTACATTACGGTACGCACCGCAGAACGTGAATACCTGATTGAAGAATCTCTGACGCACTTAGAACAAGAGTTTGGCGTTATTTTCATGCGTTTACATCGCAATTGTTTGGTTGCCAATGCCTATATTCTAGGCTTTGAGAAACGCTGCATTGAAAACAATGTTGGCAGCCTGACCGAAGAAGAGGCTGATAACGATAAGAACAGCGACAAACAATGGGTCGTAATGTTAAAACACATTCCAGAAACCATTGCCGTAAGTCGGCGTCAGCAACATCTAATCCGCACGGCATAAGGCACCGTGATTAAGGCTAAGGCACCGCTTGTGTTAAAATTAAAAATCTCTATTGAACGACAAGAATATCGAGCACATGAATAATCCATCCCACAATCAAAATATAATCACTTCAACGCCAAGTAAGCTAGTCATCGCCTCGCGCGAAAGCCCGCTGGCAATGTGGCAAGCGCTGCATATTCAAAGCCGCTTACAAACGCTTTATCCTGAAACAACGGTAGAGATTTTGGGCATGACCACCACTGGCGACCAAATTTTAGATACACCACTCGCTAAGGTTGGTGGTAAAGGTTTGTTTGTAAAAGAGTTAGAAACCGCCTTAGCAGATGGCCGTGCAGATCTAGCGGTGCACAGCATGAAAGACGTACCGATGAACCTGCCAGACGGGTTTATGCTGGTGGCCACCGGTGAAAGAGAAGATCCGCGCGATGCCTTTGTTTCAAACGACTTTGCCGCGCTGGAAGATTTACCAGCAGGGAGTATTGTTGGCACTTCAAGCTTACGCCGTCAAAGCCAATTGCAAGCACGTTTGCCGCATTTAAAAATCGAGTCCTTACGCGGCAATCTGCAAACGCGCTTACGTAAGCTGGATGAAGGCCAATACGCCGCCATTATTCTCGCTGCTGCTGGCTTGATTCGCTTAGGGCTAGAAGCACGTATTCGAAGTGCGATTTCACCTGAATTAAGTATTCCAGCCGTTGGACAAGGCGCTTTGGGTATTGAAATTTGTTCAAATCGCCAAGATTTACTCAGCGTACTTGCGCCACTCAATCATGCCGATACGCAAGTTTGCGTAGAAGCCGAGCGTGGCATGAGCCGTGCCTTAGCAGGTAGCTGCACCGTGCCGCTGGGTGCTTACGCGGTGTGTGAAGCTGACAACATCCGTATCACAGGTTTTGTCGCTAGTGTGGACGGCAAGCAAATGCTGGTTGAAACTGTGAGCGGTAGCAGAAACCACCCAGAAGCTTTAGGTCAAGCACTCGCAGCGCAATTGCGCGCTAATGGTGCTGATGAGATTTTGGCTTTGCTTGATTAACTTGACCAGACTAACTTTGCGCTCACTCTGAATAATGGATAATTTACTCAACGGCTTTGGCATTGCAGTCACGCGACCTGTGGATCAGGCTGGCCGCCTATGCCAAAGCATTGAGCAGCAGGATGGTATCACCATTTTATTTCCACTTATCGCCATTGCCCCATTAGATGATTATCGTGAGTTTGAACAAACCATTGCCAAACTTGAATCGGCTACTTGGGCAATATTTATCAGCACCAATGCGGTAGATAACGCGATGCCGCGCATCATTAAAAAATTTGGTAACGTGCCTGAAAACCTCAAGTTCGCCGCTATTGGCCATCAAACCGCCAAACAGCTCGGACTTTATGGCGTGCATAACGTACTCACGCCACATACGCGCTTCGATAGCGAAACGCTGCTAGCCTTAGCAGAAATGCATGACGTTGCTGACCAAACGGTGATGATTTTTCGCGGCGTTGGCGGACGTGAAATTTTGGCTGATACACTCAAGGCGCGTGGCGCAAAAATCATTTTTGCAGAAAGTTATCGACGCGTTAATCCTCAAACAAATTGTGTCGAATTAGATCAACTTTGGCTGAAGCAACAACTACATGCCATTGTGGTGACCAGTTCAGAAGCGATGCGCCATTTATTACAAATGACGCACAACGGCAACGACCCATGGATACGCAACATTCAGATTTGCGTGAACCATGCGCGCATCGCAGAAGAAACAGATGCAATTGGCTTACAGGTGCACATTGCAGAGGCATCAGGCGATGAAGCAATGCTTGCCTGCTTATATCAGGCGTTAGCAAAAAAACAATGAACGGTGATCAATCATCATCAGTTCAATCTGCCATACAAACGCGCCTCGAATCGCCAGAGCGTAAGCCCTCACTATTCGCGAAAACCGCCTTGGTACTGGTTGTGCTAACGCTATTCTCTCTAGCTTGGCAATGGCTAAACACGCGGCAACGATTCAATGAAGTCGAAAAATCTCTAAGTCAAAAATTAGATGAATATCAAGCAATCAACCAGCAAAGCCTAACTCTAGCCAAGCAAGCTGAAGAGCGCAGCACACAGGCAAATGCGCGCACGGTCTTGTTAGAAGAAAAACTAGCAGAATCACGCGACCAACAAGATGCCTTGCAAACGCTATATGATCAACTGGCAGAAAATCGTGAAGCAACCGCAGTGGCTGAAGTTGAGCAGTTATTAACCATTGCTAACCAGCAACTGCAACTTGCGGGCAATGTAAAGTCTGCATTATTGGCTTTACAAGCGGCAGATAAACGCCTCGAACCACTAGAGTTGCCGCGTGCCACACAACTTCGTGCAACGCTAGCACTTGAAATTGTAAAGTTACGCGCCCTACCACAAGTCGATGTGATGTCTATGAGTGCACAACTCGAAAGATTGGCCAACTTATGCGCTACGCTACCTTTAATTAGCGAACGCCAACCCACGCTCAATCAAGCTGCAACGCATAAAGATGTATTAAAAATAAAACAGATGAATACTTTGCAAAAATTTGCGTTTTCTATCTGGAATGATATTAAAAATTTAGTCACCGTAGAACGCATCGACAAACCTGAACCACCGCTGCTCTCAGCTGATCTCGCGTTTTATTTGCGAGAAAATCTAAAACTGCGGCTACTTACAGCACGCATCGCGCTATTACAGCATGATGAAGCCAGCTATAGTGCCGATATAAAAATGATTAATCATTGGCTAAATCAATATTATGATACCAAGCATCCCAATACTATCGAAGCATTGGCGATGCTTAAAAAATTATCTGACAACAATGTTGGCATTGAACTGCCGCAGCTCACAGAGAGCATTGCAGCGGTCAATCGCTATAAATTGAGTCTAGAAAAAAGCGACTAATTCGCATTAAAAATATGATTAAACGCAATCTATTTTGGTGGTTATTAATGCTTTGCCTACTGGTAGGCATCGTATGGTTGGCCAGTAATAACGCAGGCTATGTGCTGATTGTGCGACCACCTTATCGCTTGCAATTTTCATTCAATTTTTTACTTATTTTAGTAGTGTTAGGCTTTTTAGGCCTGCATTATTGTTTACGATTTATACATTACTTACGCCGTTTGCCCGTCAATAGACGTAGTAAACAAGAAGCGCAACGCTTACAAGCCAGCAATGCTGCGTTGCTGGAAGGCATGCACGCACTTGCAGAAGGTGACTTTGAAAGTGCAGAGGTAGCAGTTAAACATGCACACGATTTAATCCAAAATGCAGATCATGAAAAGCTCATGGCAGCACTTGCATCAGAGAAAAATAAACAGGGATTTTTGTTTAAATAGCCTTCAAATCTGTCTATTAGACGGTAAGATTCACATCCACTTTTAAGAGAAACACCATGTCTATTTCCATGTATCAAGCATCTATTCCACCGTTAATTCACTCATTGGCAAACTTAAAAGATATTCTTGATAAAGCCGTAGCGCATACGGAGGCCAAGAAAATTGATCCAGCAGTGCTAGTGAATGCACGTTTGTATCCAGATATGTTTCCGCTGGTGCGACAAATAATGATCGCAACAGACGTTGCTAAGGGCGGCGCCTCACGCCTTGCTGGTTTAACGCCACCTAAATATGAAGATATCGAAACCACTTTTGCGGAGTTAATCGCACGTATCAACAAAACGATTGTGCATCTCGAAACGTTTACGCCAGCACAAATCGACGGCACTGAATACAACACGATTTCTCTACCAATGCGCGATAAAACCGTCACATTTAAAGGCATGCCTTACTTGCTGGAGTTTGTGATGCCTAACGTCTATTTTCACGTCACGACTGTATACGCAATTTTGCGCCATAACGGCGTTGAAATTGGCAAAAAGGATTTTTTAGGCAATATCTATTAATATTAAACAGTTCTTCAGTGTTTTGATTCATGAACAACGCGTTCAATTCAAAACACTTAAATAGCTGGTACGGCAGCCACTACCGGCTTTGCGTAGTTAAACGCATCTGAATAAAATGCTTCATTGTCCAAGCCAGCTTGCACAAAACTCGCATATGCAACTTCCACCATCGCTGGTGCCCCGCAACAATACACTTCATATTCAGCCAAACCAGTGTTTTCAGGGTTAGCAAAGTCATCTAACACGGCTTGATGCACAAAGCCCGTGCGACCTTGCCAGTTATCCTCATCCACGGCGCCAGACAGTACTGGAATAAACTGAATGTGCGGATGTGCTGCCGCCCAAGCTTCTGGCAACGCTGGCATGTAAAGATCTTGCAGTGTTCGCGCACCCCAATACAGCGTAACGTTGCGGTGAATATTTTTGTGTAACATGTGCTCTATAATGCCTTTGATAGGGGCAAAACCTGTGCCGCCAGCCACCATAATAATTGGCTTTTTTGAATCCTCACGCAGGTAAAAACTACCGAATGGTGCTTCAATACGCATAATGGCTTTGTCTGGCATTTCATTAAACACATATTGTGTAAACTGCCCACCTGGAATTAGTCGTAAATGTAGCTCTAGCGTGTTATCTATATGGGGCGCATTGGCGAGTGAAAAGGCCCTGCGTTTACCATCTTTAAGCAAAAATTCAATATATTGCCCTGCCTTAAATTTCAAATGCTCACTACTGGGCAACTTCAAAAACAAAGCCATCACATCATGTGAAAGCTGTTCCTTACGCTCAACTCGTGCAGGAATAATGCGTGGAGGAATCACGCCTTCGTTAATCTCACGGCACGCTATGGTTAAATCTGTCAGCGGTCGAGCGCAGCAAAACAAAGCTTTTCCTGCAGCTTTTTCTGTGTCTGATAATGCGCTGGAAGCGTAATCACCATAATCTACCTAACCACTCAAAATAGTGCCTTTGCAACTACCGCATGCTCCGTTACGACAGCCATAAGGAATATTAAAGCCTGCGCCTATAGCCGACTCCAGCACAGTTTCTGAAGGCTTACTGCTGTAGTGATGGCCGCTGGGTTGAATAGTGATTTGATAGGTCATGCGATTGCTCTCTAGTAGCTTAAAGGCTACTTATGTATGTCGACTTTAGGGCTAAGGTTAGACGGATTGATTATGATTAAATGGATTCTTTATTTCGCTTAACATTTAGTCTTCACGATGAAACTCACCTTCAATCACATCATCATTGGCGGCTTTTTCAGATTGGTAAGGTGGTGGTTCTTGTACTTTATTATGAATAGGTATTAATAATAAAACAGCAGCAATCACATCCGTCATCACGCCAGGAATAATCAGTAATACGCCGGCAAAAATATTGCGTGCACTACCAAACATGGCTTTCATAGGATTGCCGCCTTGCGTTAAACTCTGCATCATGCGGCCTGAAAATAATAGCTTTTCATCGCGAATGAGCTGTAAGCCTAACAATGCCACTACGACCAAGTAAAGCACAACCCACCAGCCATATTGGTGCATTAAACTCACTAAAATCCATATTTCAGCAATAGGAAAAGCGAGTAAAATCAACATGAATATTAATCGCATCTGTATGTTATCTCCGTGGTATTGAACGTATTATGCCAATTACTTTCCAAGTTAATGGTGCCTATATTCTATAATTGCAAGACGGTGCAATTACAATAGCTAAAATTTAAAAAATGGAACACTTGTACGTGAAAAATTTACTTCTAAAGCACCTACTAAATAGCCTGATTGCGGTGATTAGCATTGGTTTTACAATCGCGGCATTGCCAAATGCAAGCGCGGGCGTGACTAATAAAAGCTCAGTTGCTAACGCTCTCATTGAAAATGACAGTCAAGCCTCATTTTTATCGCCTGATGAAGCGTTCAAGCTTAATTTAACCGCATTAAATACTGAAAATATTCAAGCCGTTTTTACTGTCGCACCTGGTCATTATTTATATCGTGAGCGCATCAAATTTGAAATTAAAACCAGTACTAAAGATGACAGTGTACAAATAGCACAAATAACTTTACCGGCTGGTAAAATTAAAGAAGATGCCAATTTTGGTAAGCAAGAAGTATATCACCATGACTTCAAAGCCAATATTAAGCTAAACAATGTGAGTGGATCCGAAGTGGCTATTGCCGCAACTTACCAAGGTTGTAGCGAAAAAGGCCTGTGCTATGCACCCATCAAAAAAACCATCACCGTTGCGCTGAATCATAAGGCTGGCTCGGCTGTTAATAACGCCACCAACCCTAGCAATGTAGCGAGTTCATCCGAAGATGAAACGACCACACTATTAAAAACAGGTAATATTTGGCTGATTATTCTTGGCTTTTTTGGCGCCGGTTTATTGCTATCGCTCACCCCTTGCGTACTGCCGATGATCCCCATTTTATCCAGCATTATCGTGGGCAGTCAGCCTCAAGGCACTCATCTGAGTAAACTGCACAGCTTTGGTTTATCAGTGGCCTATGTGCTGGGTATGGCATTGAGCTACACCCTCGCTGGCATCGCAGCGGGTTTGTCTGGTAACTTACTCAGCCAATCATTACAAAACCCGTGGGTGCTCGGCGCATCTGCATTGGTATTTATATTACTTGCACTCTCCATGTTTGGTTTTTACGAACTGCAATTACCTAGCGCACTCGAAACAAAATTAATCAAAACCAGCAACAAGTTCAAAGGCGGAAAATTCTTAGGTGTTTTTGTTATGGGTGCGCTGTCTGCCTTAATCGTCAGTCCTTGTGTCGCTGCACCATTAGCTGGGGCATTAATTTACATCAGCCAGTCACAAAATGTGGTGTTAGGCGGCACTGCACTTTTTGCCTTATCTTTAGGCATGGGCGTACCCTTGCTGTTAATTGGCGCTTCAGCAGGTAAATTGCTGCCGAAAACCGGTGACTGGATGAACACTGTTCGCAACTTTTTTGGTGTTCTCATGCTGGCAATGTCAGTTTGGTTGATTTCGCCTGTCATTCCTGCAAGCGTTCAATTGGCGCTATGGGCAGCATTATTAATTGTAACTGCGGTTTATCTCAATGCGCTGGATAGCTTACCAACCCATGCCAATGGTTTTGCCAAATTTTGGAAAGGCATTGCCGTGATGCTTTTGATATTTGGCATCACATTATTAATTGGTGCACTTTCTGGCGCAAAATCACCGCTACAACCATTTAACGGTATTACAAGTAGCCTTGCGGCTAACACTAAAAATGCAAATCAACTGCAAGCATCATCATCTCTTGCTTTTACTCGGGTTGTGAGCATTGCCGAGTTAGAGAAAAAATTGTCTGAAGCGAATGGCAAACCAGTGATGCTGGATTTTTATGCGGACTGGTGCGTTGCCTGTAAAGAGCTTGAGCAACTAACGTTTAGCAATCCTAAGGTACAGCAATTACTCAAAAACACAACACTGTTACAAGTAGATGTCACGGCCAACTCCGATGAAGACAAGGCGTTACTGAAACGCTTTACATTATTCGGCCCACCAGGCATCGTCTTTTTTGATGGTAATGGCAAGGCAATCTCATCAATAAAAACCATCGGCTTTCAAAATGCCGAGCGCTTTTCCGCTACGCTTGTTAAGCGCGATAGCTGCATCGTCGCGCCTGCTAATAATAAAACCTCACCAGTCCAATGTTAAAAAAAATATTATCCGGCTTCGGCTATTTAGCCGTGATGATGAGCTTTGGTTTTGCTATTTATCATTATATATTAAGCCCTAATAGCCCACTAAATCACGCAAATGACGCATACAGTAACCTTTCTACGCAAACTTTATTTGCCGCTAATTTACCCAATGAAAATGGTGTAAGCCAAGCGCTGAGTCAATATAAAGGTAAAATCATCGTGCTTAACTTTTGGGCAACTTGGTGTCCTCCATGTCGAGAAGAAATGCCCGAACTTTCGCAATTACATGATGAATATAAAAACAAGAATGTCGTAGTATTGGGCATCGCTGTAGATGAATTAGCTTTGGTAAAAGCGTTTTCACTGGCGTCGCCAGTAAGCTACCCGATATTTTCGGCTGAAAATGATGGCATGACTTTAGGCGTCAATCTAGGTAACGACAAAGGCATTTTGCCCTATACCGTCATTATCAATTCAGATGGCGAAGTAGTTAAAACTTTCTTTGGCCGCATCAATAAATCACTATTATCGGCCACCTTAAAACCATTATTACAGCCTTAATCACGCTCATTTTGCCATTAGCCTTAAGTTATTAATATCAACTACTTAAATAATTAGTCCACCCTGAATAACTATTAACCAA
>CAINWC010000378.1 GCA_903854305.1 uncultured Pseudomonadota bacterium
AGCTGAGCTACGGGCGCATGGGCAATATTATACTTCATACTGCCTTTTTATAAAAGGGTTATTCTGCCTCTTTTATTAGTTGCTATCGGTGCTACAAGTCCGCAGCTAACTCATCATTCATAAAATCCCGTTAACAAGGAATTAAAAATATTTTTCGATGGCGCTCATTATATCTCTTCTATTCAGACCAGTCTATAAGATATATTCATGGACT
The DNA here is from genome assembly GCA_903854305.1 of uncultured Pseudomonadota bacterium. Classification (GTDB taxonomy): domain Bacteria; phylum Pseudomonadota; class Gammaproteobacteria; order Burkholderiales; family Methylophilaceae; genus Methylotenera. The sequence continues at coordinate 215 of CAINWC010000378.1, forward strand.
TCCGCTTAATTCGTAAATTAATTAACTGGCTTGGGTTCACCAACTTAAATTGAGTATATGGCAATACCTTGCAAGGTTAGGTGTCCACAATAGCTTGGGAGGTCCGGGTCTGACTTAGCTTAGGAATATTTTTAATATGTCTAACAAAAAGAACAGCTCAACTTTGCATAGGCTTACCAAACAATATGTTTACAAATATTTAGCGACCATCGCATTACTTAAATCTTTTGCTGCAATCGGCAAGCGCACAAAATGGCCGCTTCCAGAGGCTTCTTGTACATTCTCGCCTTTTTTATTAAACAAATTTTCAACTAAAATTTCTGAGTTTCCAGATGGATGAATGATTTGTAGGCGATCACCAATACCAAACTTGTTGCGCGCTTCAATATCAGCCAAGCCTTTTTCAGCATCATAAGCGACTACATCGCCCACATATAAGCTGCGGTTTGAAATTGAGTAACCTTGCTTGTAATTTTGATGTTCCGCCGTGTGATGGCGCTGATAAAAGCCATCGGTATAGCCACGGTTAGCCAGATTTTCTAAATCACCCAGCAAATTCCAATCAAATGGGCGGCCAGCTACCGCATCATCAATCGCCTTACGATAGTTTTGGCAAGTACGCGCCACGTAATAGCGAGACTTAGTGCGCCCTTCAATTTTCAATGAATGTACGCCCATTTTAACCAGCCGCTCTACATGCTCAATGGCGCGTAGATCTTTGCTGTTCATAATATAAGTGCCGTGCTCGTCTTCTAATATCGGCAGCAATTCACCTGGTCGACCTTTTTCTTCAATGAGATACACATTATCAGCCAAAGGATGGCGCGGCAAACTGCCGCAACCAGAAAGGCTGGATTTTTCCATCTCAGCTTGAAAATCAAACTCGTCCAAACGAATCACGCCTGCCGCATCTTCTTTTGCATCGTGCACTTTGTAATCCCAACGACAGCTATTGGTACAAGTCCCTTGGTTAGGGTCACGCTGATTAAAGTAACCAGAAAGCAAACAACGGCCAGAATAAGCAATACATAAGGCGCCGTGGACAAAGACCTCCAATTCAATTTCCGGGCAAAGCTGACGAATTTCTTCAATCTCATCCAAAGATAACTCGCGCGACAAAATCACCCGCTTTAAACCCATCGCCTGCCAAAACTTTACCGTGGCAAAATTGACCGTATTGGCTTGCACAGAAAGATGCACCGGCATATCAGGCCACTTTTCCCGCACCATCATAATCAGGCCAGGGTCAGACATAATCAATGCATCTGGCTGCATGGCAATCACCGGCGCCATATCTGCCATATAGGTTTTTACCTTGGCGTTATGCGGTGAAATATTGCTCGCCACAAAAAACTTTTTGCTACGTGCATGCGCTTCGTTAATACCGATTTCGAGGTTCGCCATCGTAAAATCATTGTTACGCGCGCGCAGGCTGTAGCGCGGCTGACCCGCATAAATCGCATCTGCCCCGTAATCAAACGCAGTACGCATGCGGTCAAGGTCGCCAGCTGGGGCTAATAATTCAGGGCTATTCATATCTCACCAATATACTCAAAACATCCAAGCCAAATGCCTAGAAAGATTCTTAGAAAAATGGTGCAAAGAATAACAAATAACCAACTAGCCAGCTTTGATATGCATCAGTTAATCACCGATAATTTTAACCAGTACACGCTTTTTACGTCTGCCATCAAACTCGCCGTAAAAAATCTGTTCCCACGGGCCAAAGTCCAGCCGGCCTTCGATAATCGCTACCACCACTTCTCGCCCCATCAACTGGCGCTTCATGTGGGCATCTGCATTATCTTCACCTGTATCGTTATGGCGATAACTGCTTACAGGCTCATGCGGCGCGAGCTTCTCTAACCATTGTGTATAGTCGTGATGCAAACCGCGCTCGTCATCGTTAATAAAAACACTGGCGGTAATATGCATCGCATTGATTAAGACTAACCCTTCTTTAACACCACTTTCACGCAAACACTCATTTACCTGCTCGGTGATTCGAATAAAGGCAACGCGGGTTGGTGGGTTAAACCATAATTCTTTACGATAGCTTTTCATGTTTTCATCCCTAATATAAATCGAAGTTTTGAGTATAAATACAAAGTATTTCGAGTTATTTTAGCACCGCAACATACAAAAAAGGCCTCCGATTGGAGGCCTTTAATAACATCAATAATATTAGCTCTTTACATCTACCTGCTGAACAAAGGCTTTACCTTCGTTATCGGTAGCATTCACTTCTAATTTACCCGCCGCATCTGGCACAAAGTTAAATTTAAAATAAGGATCTTCACTGGTGCCAACACCCACATCTATCGTCATTACAGGTTTACCGTTATAGGTAAAACTGGCTTTATTGATATAAAAAGCTGGCACATAGCCTTGTGACACTAAATCACGTTGCAAGCCGGTGCGCATCGGGTGCCTGATATTGAAAATGGTGGATGTCGCGCCACCTATTTTAATCGGCTCTTCTACTTTTAATTTGATTTTACCTGCAGCAGCACGAATCGCTGCATCATCGCCATCTACCGTGCCGCCGCAACCGCCTGCTGCACGAATCTCACGTTTAGCCATATAAAGCTTGCCATCCGCAGCTTCACCTACAATATGCACAAATGAGTCAGTTTCAAAACGCACACGGGTAGACATTTGAAAGTTACCGAGCATGTCAGTCAAATGATAAGTAGCGGTTAGTGGAATCGGGTTTGCATCAACAATGGCATACAGCTTCTTAATCACTACACCTTTTGCCGCAGTGTTATCTATGCTGTAACTTACAGGTACTTGCGCACCGCTTTCAGCACGTCGTGGCGCTTCAATCTTCATGAAATCGACTTCTTGAATATCACGTTGCGCAAAAAAAGCCTCTTTAACTACTGGCCAAATTTTAGCATCAGGCTCCGCAGAAGCTGGCGTACTAAGCGTTGCGAACAAACTTGCGCTCATCAGTGCATTAGCCATAAATTGATTCAATTTCATACATTCTCCAAATTTTTAATTATTTGCGTCTACGTCACATTGATCTCAACGTATTGCTTAGAATTTTGACTACATCAAGCCATTTTAGTTTTATTCAAGCACTAGTATGTGACGTGAGTCACATAAGATACACGCACTGATTAAACCCAACTGATTACAAATTGCGAAACTCTTCAAAATTCAATTCAATTCCATTGCCCGCAGGATCTTTAAGGTTAATTTGACGCACACCGTTGTTGAGCAAGCGCGTGGTATAAGGCACGTTATGTGCAGTTAAATGCGCCTCCATGGCGGGCATATCAGTACAGGTAAAAGAAACATGGTCATAGGTGCCTTTCACATGTAAATCTGGCGCGCCAACACCTTTGTTGTATTCAGCAATATGCACCACATCGTTATCGCCAATATACAACCAAAAGCCATAGCTGGTAGTCGCAGTACGCGGCCCAACTTTCAAACCAACAATATCGCAATAAAAATCACGCAATATGTGCATCATGTCGCGATTCGCGCGTAAGTTAATATGGTTAATTTCGGTAACTGGCATAATTATTTTAGCAATCTCAGGTTAAGTATACTTTGACAGTTTGGGTGAAATCCACAACTAGCGCAAGGTTACTGTGGAAGCATGCGAAAAAACATTAATCGCCTTCAAACTCGCAGAATGAAAAAGGTTTGAGTCCGTTTTCAACTAAACGTTTCGAGCCTCCTAAATCTGGCAAATCAATCACAAAAGCACAACCCATCACAATACCGCCCAGCTTTTGAATCAGCGCCACAGCGGCTTCTGCCGTGCCGCCTGTGGCAATCAAGTCATCCACCAGCAATACCTGCTCGCCTTGGCTAATGGCATCAATATGAATCTCTACACGGTCAGCGCCATATTCCAGCGCGTAATCATGACCTACGGTTTCGGCAGGCAACTTACCAGATTTACGGATTGGCACAAAACCCAAGCCCAGCTTGTATGCCAGCGCCGCACCGATAATAAAACCACGCGCTTCAATACCTGCGATTTTGTCTATTTTTTGTTTTGCGTAATGATGGGAGAGTGCATCAATCACCATGTGAAAACCGATAGGGTCTTTCAGCAAAGTGGTAATGTCACGAAATTGGATGCCTTGCTTGGGGTAATGCGGGATGGTTCGGATTAGGGATTTGATGGGCACGTAACTACTCGTCAACAAAGTAGTCGGAATCTATTTTCTTAATTTGATAAGTTGCAGCTAAAGATACACCAACATTATTTTCAATCATCAAACGGCCCAGCGAATAACCATTAATTAACACTACTTTATTATTGATATTCTTAACGTACTCTTGCGCTTCCTTAGTGAAGTCAGAAGTAGTAATGAACACGCCTTTATGTGCGCGCTGCCCTTGCAGCGCACCTACAAACTTTTGAATTTCAGGTCGTCCGACTACGCCTTCCCAACGTTTAGCTTGAATGTAAATTGAATCAAGACCTAAGCGATCCTCGTCAATAATCCCATCAATTCCGCCATCACCACTTTGTCCTATAGCGCGCCCTGCATCAGCACGAGTTCCACCGTAACCCATTGCCAATAGCAGTTCAACAACTAACTGCTCAAAAAAAGTTGGTGAACATGCTTTTACACGCTGAATGATTTCAGCGGCCAAAATATCAGAAACAATCTTATAAGAGTTTTCTAATTGCTCTTCTGGTGTTTGTTTTTCAGGTTCATCACTCAAATGCTCTACTTCATTCACTTCTCTTCGAACATTCTGAAAGATAAGAAATTCTGGGTACTGTTCCAATGTTTTTTTATTAATTTTATCTGGATTAGTTTTAAGTAAATCTAAACCACGCTGCGAAATTTTAAAATATCCTCGCCTCGTATTTTCAACCAAACCAGCCTGCTTAAAGTAACTTCGAGCCCAAGCAACCCTATTATCAAAGCGTGATTGCTTACCACTAGGTAGTAATTCTTCTTGCTCTTCAGAGGTTAATCCAAATTGAGTTGCTAATGAATCAACAGTGTCTTTAAATGAATGTTCTTTTTCATCGGAAGAGAAATTTAAGAGGGGTAACATGACAGATTGAAAATCAGGAATAGCCATATTACCCCTCCTTATTCTTTAGTTACGCAGCAGGATTCTGAGTGCGAACGCGAATATGTAATTCACGTAGTTGCTTCTCATCCACCTCATTCGGCGCATTCGTCATCAAGCACTGCGCACGCTGGGTTTTAGGGAAGGCAATCACGTCACGGATAGATTCTGCACCTGTCATCAACGTCACCAAACGGTCTAAACCGAATGCTAGGCCGCCGTGCGGAGGTGCGCCGTATTGCAACGCATCTAACAAGAAGCCGAATTTTTCCTGGGCTTCTTCTTTGCTGATTTTAAGTGCATCGAACACTTTAGACTGAATGTCTTGTTTGTGGATACGCACAGAACCACCGCCCACTTCCCAACCGTTCAATACCATGTCGTAGGCTTTTGAAAGCGCTGCACCTGGGTTAGATACTAGCAAGTCTTCGTGACCGTCTTTTGGAGCCGTGAACGGATGATGCAATGCTGCCCAGCGATCATTTTCTTCATCGTGTTCAAACATTGGGAAATCAACCACCCACAATGGCGCCCATGCGCGGCCGTCTACATGACCTTTATCGTGACCGACTTTAAGGCGTAATGCGCCTAGCGCTTCGTTCACTACTTTGGTTTTATCTGCACCAAAGAAGATGATGTCGCCATTTTGTGCGCCTGTGCGGTCGATAATTGCTTGTAGTGCAGTGACATGAATATTTTTAACGATTGGGCTTTGCAGGCCTTCTTCGTTCAATTTAGTCACATCGTTAATCTTGATGTAAGCCAATCCTTTAGCGCCGTAGATTTTTACAAACTCGGTGTATGCATCAATCTCGCTACGGGCAATCGCCGCGCCGTTAGGCACACGTAAAGCTGCAACACGGCCACCAGCCATATTAGCCGCGCCTGCGAACACTTTGAAATCTACATCTTTCATGACGTCTGAAAGCTCGGTGATTTCTAATGTTACACGCATGTCCGGCTTATCTGAACCGTAACGTGTCATAGCTTCATGGAATGACATACGAGGGAATGCTGCTGGCAAATCTACGTTTTGCACTGATTTCAACATTTGACGAATCATTTCTTCCACAAGATCCATGATCTGATTTTCAGTCATGAATGATGTTTCAATGTCGACTTGCGTGAATTCTGGCTGACGATCCGCACGTAAATCTTCATCGCGGAAGCATTTAGTGATTTGGAAGTAACGGTCGAAACCTGACACCATCAGCAATTGTTTGAATAGCTGCGGTGATTGTGGCAAGGCGAAGAACATACCTGCGTGAACGCGGCTAGGCACCAAGTAATCACGGGCGCCTTCAGGGGTTGAGCGAGTCAACATCGGCGTTTCCACTTCAATGAAGCCGTTAGTATCTAAATAGTCACGTAGGGTTTTAGAAACACGATAACGCAACATCATGTTTTTTTGCATCGCGGGGCGACGCAAATCAATATAACGGTGTTGTAAGCGCACAGTTTCAGTCAGATTTTCATCATCTAACTGAAATGGCGGCGTAAGTGATGCATTCAGTATCTCGATCTCAGTC
>CAINWC010000379.1 GCA_903854305.1 uncultured Pseudomonadota bacterium
CCATACAGTTACTGTTGCATTGCATCATGATGTTGTTGTAGATATTACAGTAACAGTCGTTGGTGAAGCGTAAGTTGTAAGATTGCTTGATTTAATCAAGCATTAGCAATACATAAAAAGGCTACTTCGGTAGCCTTTTTTATTTGGTGCATAAGCATTTGGTTGGCATGGATATTCAGTATAATCACGCCATGGCTGACCAACAATTAGATGCATTAAAAATCCCTCCCCATTCAGTAGAGGCAGAACAATCCGTTATCGGCGGTTTGCTGCTTGAGAATGAAGCGCTTGATAAAGTAGCCGATATTTTAACGGCTAAAGACTTTTATCGACACGACCACAAGTTAATTTTTCAGCATATTGCTAAGCTCATAGAGCACAACAAACCGGCCGATATTGTGACGGTGGCTGAATCGCTAGAAAATACTGCTGAACTCTCTAGTATCGGTGGTATCGCTTATTTAGGCGCGCTGGCGCAAAGTACGCCAACCGCTGCCAATATCAGGCGTTATGCTGAAATCGTCCACGAACGTGCTGTGATGCGACAATTGGTCGTAGTCGGTTCCGGTATTGCCGAAAGTGCGTATGCGCCTAACGGTCGCGATGCACAACAACTATTAGACGAGGCTGAAGCCAAGATTTTTCAGATTGCTGAAGGTGGTAAACGAAGCACGCAAGGCTTTGTTGATATTAAGGTTCTTTTGCCGCAAGTGGCTGACCGCATTGACCAACTATTCTCTCGTGACAATCAATCTGATGTGACTGGCGTGCCCACAGGTTTCGCTGATCTCGACTCAATGACCTCTGGCATGCAGGGTGGCGATTTAATCATCGTAGCCGGGCGTCCATCGATGGGTAAAACGGCATTCTCACTCAATATGGCCGAAAATGTCGCGCTCGATACTGGTTTGCCAGTTGCAGTATTCTCTATGGAGATGGCTGGTACACAGCTTGCTATGCGGATGATTGGTTCAGTAGGGCGTTTGGATCAGCATCGTATGCGTACTGGTAAGCTCGAAGATGAAGATTGGGAGAAGCTGACCACAGCATTAGGAAAACTAAATGAAGCGCCGATTTTTATTGACGAAGGTGCAGGCTTAAGCTCCTTTGATGTACGTGCCAGAGCGCGACGCTTACATCGCCAATGCGGAAAATTAGGCTTAATCGTCATCGACTACTTGCAATTGATGTCTGCACCGGCTGGTCGTCAAGGTGAGAACCGCGCCACAGAAATTTCAGAGATTTCACGTTCACTCAAAGCTTTGGCTAAAGAACTGGACTGTCCAGTAGTCGCGCTTTCTCAGCTTAACCGAAGTGTAGAGCAGCGCCCTGACAAACGCCCAGTCATGAGTGATTTACGAGAATCAGGTGCGATTGAACAAGATGCCGATGTGATTCTATTTATCTACCGTGATGAAGTGTATAACCCGGATACTCCGGATAAAGGCACTGCTGAAATCATTATTGCTAAGCAACGTAACGGTCCTATTGGTAGGGTAAGACTCACGTTTATGGGCCAACATACGCGCTTTGAAAATTATGCAGGCAGCGGTCACATGGCTGATAGCTATTAAGTTTCACCAATTTAAAGTTTGGGCTGCATAATCAATGGCAAAAGCTAAAAGCATCTACAGTTGTACTGAATGTGGCGCCAGCGAGCCTAAATGGCAAGGCCAATGTCCAAGCTGCATGGCTTGGAATACCTTGGTGGAGAGTATTGCAGAAACGACTACTACTAATCGCTATGCTAATAAGTTTGAAGGTTTGGCCCAAAGCAGTGTGTTACAAAAGTTAAGCAGCATACAAGCCGCCGACATTGCACGCCAACCCACAGGCATCGCGGAGTTTGACCGTGTGTTAGGTGGTGGTTTGGTAGAAGGCGGAGTAGTGCTGATCGGCGGTGACCCTGGTATTGGAAAATCCACGTTACTGCTACAAGTGTTGTGCCATTTAGGCAAGTCTAGCCAGGCGATTTATGTCAGCGGTGAAGAATCCCCACAACAAATTGCCATGCGTGCTAAACGCTTGGGCTTAGATGCTAGTCAAGTTGAGCTATTGGCAGAAATTAACCTTGAGAAAATTCTAGCCACACTGCAAACGCATAAACCCAATATTGCAGTGATTGACTCTATTCAAACGGTGTATTCTGAAGCGCTTCAATCTGCGCCTGGTTCTGTAGCGCAAGTCCGTGAATGTTCTGCGCAACTGACCCGTATGGCTAAGCAATTAGGTATTACTGTGATTTTAGTCGGGCATGTTACTAAAGACGGTACGCTGGCAGGGCCGCGCGTGCTGGAGCATATTGTAGATACCGTGCTGTATTTCGAAGGGGATCAAAACTCTTCATTCCGCCTGATTCGTGCATTTAAAAATAGGTTTGGTGCGGTGAACGAGCTGGGCGTATTTGCTATGACTGAAAAAGGTCTACGCGAAGTCTCTAATCCATCCGCCTTGTTTTTATCACACCATGAAGGTGAAGTCGCAGGTAGTTGCATTACTGTGACGATGGAAGGTACAAGGCCATTGTTGATTGAAATTCAGGCATTAGTCGATGAAAGCCATGCGCCTAATCCCAAGCGCTTATGCGTAGGTTTAGAACAGAACCGCTTAGCGATGTTGCTAGCAGTGTTGCATCGACATGCAGGCATTGCTTGTTTTGATCAGGACGTATTTATTAATGCAGTAGGTGGCGTTAAAATTGCTGAACCAGCTGTAGATTTGGCTGTGTTACTATCCATTACTTCTTCTTTAAAAAACAAGCCGTTAAATAATAAACTTATAGTTTTTGGTGAGGTTGGTTTGGCTGGGGA
>CAINWC010000380.1 GCA_903854305.1 uncultured Pseudomonadota bacterium
CACTGAGAATAAATTAAATAAATAATTTACAGATGTATGTGGTAAAAGTATGTGGTAAAACTGGGGACTTGAAACCCTGTAAAGCCTTGATTCTATTGACTTTAGGGTAAATGGCGGAAGAGGTGAGATTCGAACTCACGGTGGGCTCGCACCCACGACAGTTTTCAAGACTGTAGCATTAAACCGCTCTGCCACTCTTCCTTCTGTATTACTAGTGCTTTAATCGTTGCGATTTCAGCGAAAGCAAGATTATAGCAAAGAATTAGTCATCTTGAACATCCTGATTTGGGAAAAATACGTCTGTATAGCCAAAATCTTTTAAATCATTGATTCGCATAGGATATAAAATACCATCTAAATGATCAAATTCGTGTTGTACCACTCGCGCATGAAAGCCACTCACAAGCCGATCTACCACATTACCGAATTGATCAAAGCCCGTGTAATGCAAGCGTACATAGCGTGGAACGATACCGCGCATGCCGGGAACAGACAAACACCCTTCCCAATCTAGCTCTGTTTCTGTGCCGATTGGCTTTAACACGGGGTTAATCAATACGGTGTAAGGTACGATGTCGGCATTTGGGTAGCGTGGATTTTTACTTTCTTTTTCACCTTGATTAAGAATAGGTTTTTGTCCAAAAATAATCACGCGTAAACTGACGTCAATTTGAGGCGCTGCAATGCCAGCACCGTTCATATGCAACATTGTATCTTCTAAGTCTTGAATCAAAATATGCAGCTCTGGTGTATCAAACTGCTCAACTGGCGCAGCTTTTAACAATAAGCATGGCTCGCCCATGCGTAAAACAGTTTTAATTGCCATTGAGTGAGCCTTTGTTGACGTTAGCCGTGTTCAAAACCATTTTGCTTTACAAGTTGCGCAATAATGTTACGCACTCGCACCATGGTTTGATTTAAATTATTGACCAGCTCTTCATATTGAATGCCATGTTCACTATCACCACGCCCCGCGGCATGATTAGCAATAGGACATATTGTGGCATAGCTTATACCCAGCTCTCGAGCGAGTGCAGCCTCTGGCATGCCAGTCATGCCTACCATCGTTGCACCATCACGTTCCAGACGATTGATTTCAGCGGCTGTTTCTAAGCGTGGCCCTTGAGTTGCCGCATATACACCGTGGCTAACAAGTGGTTCGCCAATACTCAAAGCAGCTTGCTCCCACTTTTTGCGCAAATTTGGACAATATGGCTCAGTGAAGTCAATATGTTTAACAGGTAAATCAATGCCATCATAAAACGTATTTTTGCGACCATGTGTATAGTCAATAATTTGGTGTGGCATGGCAATGACTCCTGGCGCTAATTCTGCGTGAATGCCGCCAACTGTGGCTACTGCAGCAATCTCCGTTACGCCTTGTAAGTGCAAAGCCGAAATATTTGCACGATAATTCACCTCATGCGGCGGAATAGTATGTCCGTTACCATGACGTGCTAAAAATATCACCTCACGCCCTGCTATTTCGCCAAATATTAGCGGCTGAGATGGCTCGCCATAAGGCGTACGCACGATTAATCGCCGAGTAATATTCAGGTTATCTAGCTGCGTTAAGCCTGTGCCTCCAATAATTGCTAACATCTGTTTGAACCTTTCAATGTGTATTCATGTGTAGGCTGAAAGCCGCTTCTAGCCTATAGGTTAAAACATGGGCATACATAATTATACAGATGACTATCACAAAATTACCACAAGGATTTATAGCTTTAGTGGTAGCAATAACCTTGAATGCTTTAGATTTTGCTCACGAAAAGTAATGTCGACAAAATTTCAACAATTCCATCAATATCTCAACGTTTTCTGTACTAATTATTTTGTATATTGATCATTAAAAGCTAAGTTAACCATACTTTAATGCGACTTATCACTTGCCTAATCATTGGCATGTGGCTTGCTTACTTGTTAAAAGTTGCTATTTACAGGTTAAGGTGAAATGAAAAGATTATTTGAAAGAATTTTTAAAAAAGAGTCACAGTTAAATTACATCATTGCCGAGTATCACCCTATCGAAATGAACTTACCGAATACTGATGCCAGACTTGCCGAGTCTACTCGTAATGAACCCGCTAATATCAAAGAAATTCAAGTTGATAAGGCAGAGAAATTGGGCATCGATTGACCGCTGACAATGGACTAACTGAGGCACTTGCATTGCTCGAATACCGAAAAGAAGACCAGTAAGCCTTGCTAGCCATATATTTCAATTAGCAGTTATCCAAAATGCAGGTAGTGATTACATGAAATTTAAACTTAAATTAGTAAATAGGCGCACTTTTTGCTTATAGATACAACACTACATCAATCATTACTTTCAAGAATCGCAGGTGCATGATGAATTTTTTATCCATTTTTCGTAAAAAAACTAAACCAGTCAAAGAAGTTGTACCTACTTTTACCATAACAGAAACTCAATACAAAAAAAACGACTTGGCTAATTTTGCCCATCGCGCCAAAAATGTAAAGTTAGCTTAATTGTGGCTCTCGACATCATTTTTTAGTGCCTTGTTCCAATATGCCGGGTCTGCATAACGGGCAACCAATGCATCAATATCTACCTTTGAGGTGGACGGACTAAATTCAAAACTACCAAATAGATTAATGTGCTGCCAAGCTACTGGTGATATTCCTTGGATAATTGTCAGCGCTTCTTGATCTCCTGCGTTCTGCTTCTGTTCATGCACGCGAGAAAGCAGCACGGTGTTATAGTAAATGGCGGCATTGGTAATAAGTCTAGAGCACTCGTTCCAGATTTGTTGTTCATCCTCAGTTTTAACCCTAAATTTCCCGCCATTAACAAATGCTACCGCACGCCGGAATCGGTGATAAGCCTCACCTCGATTGAGCGCTTTTTGTACACACTGCCGCAAACCGACATCATCAATGAATTCGAGGATGTATAGCGTCCGACAAATGTTCTCAAGTTCCCACAATGCTTTTTTTGTCTGGTTTTGTCGAGAATAACTGGTGAGTTTACGTACAATCGTTGCCTGCGTCAC
>CAINWC010000381.1 GCA_903854305.1 uncultured Pseudomonadota bacterium
GGCTAATAACTTGGTAAATTCTGTTGTGGTGATAGGTTTGCTGTAAAGGTAGCCTTGCGCTTCTTCGCAACCCATTGATTGTAAAAATTCCGCTTGTGCTAAGGTTTCTACGCCTTCAGCAATGACCTTGAATCCAAGGCTGCGAGCCATTGCATTGATGGCATTAGCAATGGCTGCATCATCTAAGTCTTCTGGCAGGCCGCGAACAAATGATTGGTCAATCTTAATTTTATCCAGCGGCAATCGTTTAAGGTTTGAGAGCGATGAATAACCTGTACCAAAGTCATCAATCGCGAGTCTGAGGCCAAGTTGTTTGATGCGGCTGAAAGTGTTAATCACATATTCAGTATTGTGCATCACGGTGCTTTCGGTGATTTCAAGTTCTAATATCGATGGGTCACAATCTGTTTCAATCAGCATGCCGTAAACCGTGTCGGCAAAGTTGCTTCGCATAATCTGCACCACAGAAACATTGACTGAAACCCACTGCATTGCATAACCATCAGCAATCCAGCGCATGGCTTGCATTGCAGCTTGTCGTAGTACCCACTCACCAATTTGTACGATCAGACCCGTTTCTTCAGCTACCGGGATAAATTTGGCTGGTGATACAAGCCCTAGCTCAGGGTGATTCCAGCGTATTAGCGCCTCTGCGCCAATAATGCCGCCTGTTATCAGTGATACTTGCGGTTGGTAATATACCTCAAACTGATTACGCTCTAAGGCGCGGCGCAGCTGATTTTCCATGGTAAACCGCTCAAGTGCATTTTTGCTAAGATCATCAGAATAGAAGCAATGATTATTTTTGCCCTTATTCTTCACCTGATACATCGCAATGTCTGCGGCTTTAATTAAATTATCGACATCGGCGCCATCTTTAGGAAAGATAGAAATACCAATGCTGGCGCTAATGAAGATTTCTTTGCCATCTATAATAAATTCAATTTGTAGTGCATGAATGATCTTTTGCGCAACGAGCGCTGCATCTTCTGCTTGATTGATCATGTCCATCATGACAACAAATTCATCGCCACCTAGTCGCGCTACAACATCACTTTCTCGCATGGACTGGCTGATTCTTCTTGAGGCTTCGTAGAGTAATTTATCACCCACTTGGTGCCCAAGGCTATCGTTAATGGTTTTGAAACGATCTAAGTCGATAAACAAAAGTGCGATTTTATAGTCATCACGTTCTGCACGGCGGATAGAGTGTTCAAGCAATTCGTTCAATAGGCGGCGATTTGGCAAGCCTGTGAGCGGGTCATGGTTAACGAGTTCATGCAGCCTAATTTGTGAGCGCTTAGTCTCTGTAATGTCAGCAAAAACACCTACATAATTGACAATATGACCTTCTTTGTTTTTCACAACGGTCAGGGTAAGACTTTCTTGATATAGTTCGCCATTTTTTCGTTGATTAGAAAATTCCCCCGACCACTTATCATGATCTAATAGGGTTCTCCATAAGTCGTGTTTGTCTGTATTGAGTGCTTTTGGTGTCGAGCCAAACACTTCGTCTTCGGAAAAGCCTGTGATGTCAGTAAAGCCTTTGTTAATGGCAATAATATGAGCATTATCATCAATAATCATGATGCCTTCGGTCGCGCTATCGAAAGCGATTTTTGCTTGATTCAGGCGTTTTCCAGCGCTTTCGCGCTGAATAGCAACACTCAATGATCGACCTACCGCCATTAATGAACCAAGTTCTTGTGGGGTGGTTTTAATCAAACCATAGCAACGTTCAATGATAATGTTACCCCACCACTCTTTGTCCAAAAATAGCGGAATAATGGCAATCGATTGTGTGTCGTGTTGTTTGAGTATTTTTCGTTCATCACTAGGCAAGTCGCTGATGTCACCAAAAACAGGATTGCCCTGCTGAAGGATATCTTTCCAGCGCTTTAAGCGCCCATCATTGAAGTCAATTGCTTCAAGCTTGTGATCCAGGGTAATAAGACCGGGAGCGGACCATTTGTATAGTATCTTTGAATGGGCCGAGGTGCTTGCGCTAGCCATGTCGCTATTTTTTAAAATAGACGCCCGACTGAAACGTAATGCAAGGCATAGTTGTTGTAGCACGGTGTCGGCAACGGTTTCCCATGATTCTGCTGAATGTAATAACCAATCGCATGAAATAAGGGCATCTAATATGGCGCTGCGATCATGCAAGTGACTTTCAGCTATCTTACGTTCGGTGATGTCGCGACCAAGTGTCACTAGGCCTTGGCGACTACCATCATCATTAAATAATGGTACTTTAATCACATCTAATACTTTTTCACCGCCATGAGGGAGCGTGATAACCTCTTCATTTCTGATGGTTTTTCCTGAGTACCAAGCACGCTCATCAGATATTCTGGATTGATCAAAAGCCCCTTTAAATGCAGGATCAGACAAGTCTGCAAGCTCAAGATCCGTCTTTAGTTGATAATCTTGTGGATTGAGCTGAAATAATGCAAGGCTGCTATTGTTAGCCTCTACCCAGCGATTGTTGGCATCTTTGAAACTAATGAAATCAGGACTAACATCAATGAGGTTGCGTAATAATTTCTCAGTATGCCGCAATTGTAGTTCAGTGCTGACCCGGTCTGTAATGTCGTGCATGTGCAGTACATAGTCAGCACTTTTAACAGCTGAATTGGATTCGCTAGAGGTAAACACTTTTAGTGTACGAAGTGTATTCTCAGATGCATATTGCAATACAAATTCAGTGTTTGCCGATTGTAGCTCAGCTGAAATACGTTTTTGAACCGCTTTAGGTAATTGCCCGATACCAGATGCGACTTGCTCTAAATTAATATTAAAAATTTCACGGGCGTAAGGGTTTGCGTAGCTAACGTTACCACTGGCATCAATCGCAATAATGGCAACGCCATGGAGCGAGCTTAGTAATCGCGTGGCGAGCGTTAGCTCACTTGCGATTATTTCACTTACATTTGTGATTAGATTGTCTTTGCAATCTAGCGCAGAATGTAATGATTCTAAGTTTTTTGATTTTTTCACTTGCTTTAAGTATCTCTATCAATACATGGTTAATTAAATCTAAACATTGGAATGAATCGCACTAAGTGACCGTAATGACACCCATCTTACTGCTATCGACCCGAATTTGTAAAACTTTACGAGTAAATCAAATTATTTAGCTAAAAATTGATGCTTTAAATGTGACGCGATTTATCATCACTAACGGTCACTTTTTAGCAAGCTTTAAGTGCCTTTATGAACAATTACAGAGCCGTGGTTACGTAGGCTGGAAAGCGCTGACTTTACTTAAATTTAATATGATGAAGGTATTATATTTTTTAGTTAAATTGACTGTTAATTCACGCTGTTGGAAATCTTCGGTATGCTAATATCAAGCTATCTACACTATCTCACTAAAACTCATGTTTTCAATTTTAAAACTGGCGTTTTTGGCGTTACTTATTGCTTTACCAACTTCAGCTGTTGCTCTCGAGGAAGGTAAATCTGCGCCCACTTTTACGGCCCATTTGATTGATGGAAAATCATTTTCGGTTGAATCAGCCAAAGGTCAGGTCGTAGTGATTAACTTCTGGGCAACTTGGTGCCCGCCGTGTAGGCAGGAAATGCCAGCATTTGAGCATTATTATCAGCAACATAAAGATCAAGGATTGCGTCTTATTGCAGTTAGTCTGGATGAACCTGTTGATGATGCAAAGGTGAGCGAAGTAATGAAAGCTTATGGATTTGATGCCGCGTTAGCGCGTGAAACCCAACACAAGGGTTATGGTCGTATTTGGCGATTACCGTTAACTTTTGTGATCGACCGCAAAGGCATCTTACGTAAAGATGGTTGGTATGGCGCTACTGGCATAGACCAAGCCTTACTTGAAAAAATAGTGACACCGCTACTTGAGGAAAAGTAGCGGCCATGTTTTATTGATTCGACGCTGATAGATTAGAAACTGTAGCGTAGTCCTGCTGAAAGCAGTACATTCGGTTCAATTTGATAGCCGTTTACACGTTGGTAAATCGGCACTTGTAAGAATCCAAATGCTTGAACCTGCTTGTTGATTGGCATTGTGACGCCCGGGCTAATATATAGCAGCGTAGCGCCGCTATTGGCAACGTCAGCTTGTGCGCCTGATTCACGTTGTTCTATACGGGTATTCAATTGCAGTTGCGGAATAAATGATTCAAACCCCATGTAACGCACGCCGGCGCTCGCATTGATGCCATTGCCAGGGCGAAACTCTTGGTGCGAGTTAAGTGCAATTTGTAAGGTGGCTTGTGCAAAATAATCCCAGTCACGGTTGATGTTGCCAAAATGGTAGCCGCCTAATAACAGGTCTGTCGTACCTGTACCCAGTTCTAGCCCGCGATCAAGCGCCTTGCCGCTTTTGAAAGTATCGTTAGTTTCTCCTGTAGGTAGTTTTAGCCCAAACGTGAAGCCGGTACTGTGATCTGCCGTCAACCCTTGGTATCTTCCTGTTACGCGTATGTCACCGATGGACTTCCCCCAATATCGTAGACATTTTTCAATGTCCGATTTGTTGTTGTTCAAATTGAACTGGGCTTAAATAATTCAAATAACTATGCCTGCGAAC
>CAINWC010000382.1 GCA_903854305.1 uncultured Pseudomonadota bacterium
CTATTGAAGGCTGCAGTGGAAGCTGGCGAATTAGATCAGCAGATTGAACAGGTCAGTGGCGCACTGCGTAGCAACTTTAAGAAATAGGGGAAATGAATGAATTTAAATACATATGAATGCTGGGTCAAAGTACCCATTAGTCCAACGATGATGCAGACAACACGTGTGCGTGTGCAGGCGATGAATGCACTATCAGCGAGAGGACAGCTAAATGCCATGTATGGTCTGGCGAATGTAATCAGTCTGCCGACTCAAGTGCAATAATCTTTAGAATTAGCGCATGGTAAATACTTAAAAGGAGCATTTACCATGCGTTTTCACGAATTCTCAGAAGCAACCCTCAAACCTCAAAAGCCTTTAACGCCAGATCAGGCGCGAATACAAGGCATGAAAAATCAAGTTAAGAATACTCAGAAAGCTATTAAGGCTGAGAAAGCCCGTCAGAAGATTAAGGCTGGCCAGCAACAGTTGGCTACACTCTAATTTAGAGTGGAATTGAAGTGAGATATATTTAATATAAACATCTGTTCTAGCTTCTTAATTTCGTTGTTAAATAATTTAAACGTATTCAATATGGATAATATTCATAAAATTTACCAACTAAACAGAATGAATTGAGACACCTGAGATGTCTGATTTTAAGAGCGTGTACCAAAGATTTATCAGTTTGGAGATCGCTGCTGAAAAATCATCAGATTTTCCAATGCTTGAACCTGTTGAAAAAAGAATTTTGAGCTTGCTTATAACCTATTGGTTAAATAACAAACCCCTGACCGTGGTTGAGGCAATCCACATGTCGTCGGAAATTTCGACTTCAACCATGTTTAGGTATCTGAAAAAGTTGCGTAAGAAGGGGTATGTTGAATCAATTATTGATGAGTTAGATAATAGAGTGAAGTATGTTTCGCCCACTAAGCAGGCGGATCAGTATTTATCAAAAATGGGTAAGTTGATGGCTAAGGCATCTTTATAAAATAAACAAAGGGCTGGCTTTGAAACTTAAGCCCCTTTCCTAATCGTATCGCCAATCTCTCTGGCTTGGTTTGATAGCTTAACGGCTTCGGCTGCTGAGTCAGCCGCCGTTCTTGATGCGGTTGCTGCCTCTGTTGAAGCTCTGAGTAAAGATTCTTCCGCATGTTGAGAGACTGCTAATGCAGCCGCAGCCGCAGCCGCAGCCGCAGCAGCAGCAGCTTCTATTGCAGCGACTGCTGCAGATACCGAGGCTTTTACAGCCGATTCCACCACCACCAAAAACATTGGATTTTCTGATGCATCTTTGGCCGCTTTCATCGCGTTGGATGCTGCAATCCTGGATTGTTCGGCAGATTTTGCTGAGCGCTTAGCAGCCTCTGAGGACTGTAGCGTTAACTCTTTTAGTGAGCTCAAGGCTTGCACATAGTTCTGGCTTAAGCCCTTGTAGTTATTGCGCAAATCATCTAGGTCAAACTGTAAGGCTTCAACCTTTTTATACACTTCTTCTAGGCTTAAAGACATTCCATTACTCCTCTGAAATTCTTTAACATGTAATTTCCATGTTGATACTAAAGCATTATTAATTAAATAACGCGAGTGTTAATTTTAAAAACTTAGTTACTACTATCCAACTCATTAATCATCAAAATTTTTTTTGCAGCGCCGGTATAGAGATTGATCATTTCAACAAACTTTTCTGTGGGCCGTACATATTTTATCCGTTTATCTTTAATGTCTGGGTAGTGTTCTATCCAGCCATCATTGACATAACGTTGGTAATGCCCTCTAACCGCCGTATAAGAGTAGGGTAGGGATGCAAAGAGTTGTTTGACAGTGATATGGCTGTTGGAATAGTTGTGGATGGATAGCAACAAAAGAAGATCGTAGGCAATGAGCGAGTTTTCAATCGGTAGATGCTTGCTACACCATGCCCTAAGTTCAAATATAGCTTCTATAACTAGGGTTTCATTTTTGCTAAACATGCATTGACTTTAATGTTAATAGCCCTAAATAGAAAGAAATATAAACCTTTAAATTAAATATTTGTTTTAAAATTATTATGGAGCTCGCTAACTAGTCCGATTGATGCACGGAATTAATTAAAAGCCATCATCATTCCCATGATTTTATATAGTATTAAGGGCGATATTATGAGCATATTTTGTATTGATTTCTCCCATTTTTCTTAGCCTTTAATAGCGCGCTATCAGCCATCGCAAACAATTTTTTCTCATCGTAGCCACTGTCGTCAGTCGAGCAAATGCCCATACTACAAGAGATGTTAACTTCAATTTTTTCTACGGTCATTTTTAGCTCGACTAACTTTAGAATTCTCTCCGCGATGATGATGACATCATCGCGATGGGTCTCGGGGAGTAAAATCGCAAACTCATCTCCACCTAAACGCGCTGCGGTGTCAGATTTTCGTTTGATCAATGTATTCAGTCGGTTGCTAAACTCGATTAAAACTTCGTCACCGACCTGGTGGCCGTAATTGTCATTAATGGGTTTGAATCTATCCAGATCAATCAGGATTAATGACAGGGTTGATTTATTTCGTGAGGCCAAGGACATCGCCTGACTCACCCTTTCTTCCCACAGATACCTATTCGCTAAGCCGGTTAAGAAGTCCTTGCTGATTTTTTCTTCTGATAGCCCGGCGATACTCTTCGTCTTCGTAAGGTCTTGAATGACCCCCCAAACGCACTTCTTGTTTTGATAAGTAGTAATGAACCCCTCGATCGAAATGTGAAATGTCGTGCCATCCTTCCTAATATATTCTTTCTCATTAGGCCCAAACTTCCCAGTTTTGCTGAGCGCGGTCAATTGGCGTTCTTCTTGGTCTGCATAATTTCTTGGGGTGATATCCCAGAATGTTTTGCCTAGAAATTCATCCTTTTCGTACCCGGTCATTGTCAAGAGGGCCTTGTTTACTTCTAAAAAGTGACCGGTTTCAAAATCTACGAGTGCGAGCCCAAGTGAGCTAGAGTTGAAGAGTGTTTTATAAACATGATCGGATTCAAAAAGATAATCGCTGGATGGATAAACCGAGCCCATTGCTTCGTCGATATTATCTTCATGAGTATATTCTGCTGTAATGGATTGGCTCTCGGTATCGGAAAAGCCTCTGGTGATTAAGATATCTCCTAGGCATCCCTCAAAAGCGTTGACGAGTTGATGGTTATGCGCTTTGACGTTACTACTGGCCTTGATCAACCTAATGGCTTTGCTAATCGACATCCCGTGGTGTTCTGTCAGCACATAAAACTCTTCAACAATGTCAATAATCTCTATTTCTGGGAACCGATGAATATCAAAATTTTCTGCATTTGATACATGATTTAGATAGCGCTTGTGAACTTCTGCTAACTCGCCGGTTTCATTTTCGAGGCATTGGGCAACAAAGTTCAAGGTCTTGGTCTGGGCTGAATGCGGTTCGTTTTTAAATGGCACGTAAGTTTTTGTGGTATTGAAACGCAGCATTTTGATTAAGAAGTACAGAATAAAAACATGATCGAATGCTTTCGGAAGATGCGCTTCTGCGCGAATTAAGCGGGCATACTTCGACTGAAGGCTGAAATTTTTTTGGCGAGTTGTATCTGGCGCTTCTCCTGACTGTAAAAAGTCATCTGCCTTCTGGATAATCGCACCTAATGCTAGCAATCGCCTTTCGTTTAGCGTGATTTTTAATTCTGACAATCTAGCAATAAGCTCTTTCTTGAGAAGCTTTTCATTTTTGAGGGACTCTGAGAGGTGGGATACAAACTGTAAAATCCATGTGATTGAAATTAAGAGGGTGGTTAGGCTGTTCACTGTGACCGCCTCGGCCCCAAAAATGCCTTGGTGATGTACAAAAAGATTCCAGGAGATGTAAACCAAGCCAAGCAGTGAAAGGCTGGTGAGGTTGTTTGATTTTGTAGCAATCAAGGTTAACAATGTTAACGTTAAGATGCTCACTATAACTGGATTGCCCAATTCCAACGATGTGAAGAAGTAGGTGAAACATAATAGCGCGACAAGCACGATTAGTTCAGTTGCTGAGATGAGTGATTTTTGTAATAAAATTGATAGGCCGATCGGTAGAATAAGGGTCTGTGTTAATACATTGCTCAGAAACCAAGAAAGTGTCTTTGAGATCGCAACATTGCTAGGTGCTGAAGGATCGTTGATATATAAGGCAAGGTTCGCGATCACAGCGCTTAGGACTTGCGTGATGATAATCAACCAATTTTGCAGCCAAAATGTTTTGTTTGAAAGGTGTGTGGGGTTGATGCGCCAGCGGTCAATCAGTTTGATGGTCAGTAGGAATGAGAGAGTTTTAGCTAGAGCAAGGGCGACGCTCACTCCCCAAGGAAGGTCAAGTGACCATGAGATCATGTATTCGCCGACGAATATGCTGATCCAAAACTGACGGTTTAATAAAAAAGCCATCAACAATGAAAGCCCGGCGGGAAGGAAAAGTGCTGGGGCGACAATCGTTCCAATGGCATTGGCATAAATGCTAAGTCGACCTAAGAGTAAATAGCACAGCGCGAAACTGATGATGTAAAAACTGCTTTGCTGGTTGACGGTTAGCAGCAACTTCTTTTTGAGCGCTTCAAACATCAATCTTGATCCGTATATTTTAAATAAATCTGATTGATGCTATTAACTTCTTTCATGAAAGCCGCGACGACCTCTGGGTCGAAAAAGGTGCCGCTACCATCGATGATCTCATTGAGGGCGTCCTCTTGCAGCCATGCTTCTTTATAAGATCGCTTTGAAAGGAGGGCGTCGTATTGGTCGGCAATACTCATAATGCGGGCTTCTATTGGAATCTCGTTGCCTTTAAGCCCCCTTGGGTAGCCAGTCCCATTCCATTTTTCGTGATGACATGCGGCGATATTTCTTGCAATCTCTAGTAGCATGTGAGCGTCAGCGTCAGTCTTAACAGTGTTTAATATATCTGCGCCAATCGCGGCATGAGACTTCATGACCTCCCATTCATCCTCCGTGAGCTTTCCAGGTTTATGAATTATTTGATCTGGAATCGCTATTTTTCCAATGTCATGCAGGGGTGCCGCTAAGAATATATATTTGATGAAGTCCTGAGTGAGTCGCTCTTGATGCAGGCCCATTTCCTTGAGTCGGATGGCGATGAGTTTGGTCGTATGTTGTGTTCTTAGGGTATGTGCACCGGTTTCCGTACTGCGGGCATGTGCGATTTTATTGAGCGCGGCTAACATGGTGTGTTCAAAATCATGGTGCCTATTAATCGTTTTAGTGAATTTTTTTCGCATGAGCATTTCATATCCAATGCCGATGACCGCAAAGACACCGAAAAGGCAGACGATAACACCCGTCATGTAGGTGATGAGATTGGTGAGGTTGTCTGCACGGATTGCGATAGGATTGGTTGAAGTGAGGATGACCGCGGCTCTAACGAAATGGAGTAATGCAAATATGAAAAAGTTAATGGACAGTATTTTTTTAAAGGAGGACTTAAAATCAAATGCCTTAGTCGCCGCCCATGCAATGCCTAATCCAAACAAGCCAAGCAGTACCGAAATGATTGCAAGGTAGGTTTGTGAGATTACTCCATTAGAATGACTCATTCCAGCGCCATATAAACAGGTAATAAAAATGACGATCATGGACTCATAAAAGCGGCCGTTTCTGTCGGCCATCTTAAGTAGGGATGAGAGTTTGAGTGCCATTCCAGAAAAAAACAAAATGTGGGATAAGATCGCCAGCGATAGGGTTGCTCCATCAGCCATTGCCGTAAGCGCAAGGCCAATCGATGTCAGGATGTAACTCAGGCCCCATTGTTTAAAGAAGTCAATCTCTTTACGTGACAGCCGCTCTATTTTAAAAAAATAAAAAAAGAAGCAGCCCGCGAGGAGTTGTATTAACGCCAGTGAGAAAACGAGGAGTGACGACAATGTATTGAATTCTTTCATAATAGTTTTAAGGATAAAATTAAATAGGGATCATATCGGGACAACAAAATGATCAAAATAAGTCCAAAGCACTTATGCGACGACTGCCGAACTCAATTTTATTTTTTTCAATTTCCCTTTTTAAAATTGTTTTCATTAATTAACAATCAGATAAAGATACGAAAACAAACATCTAATTTAAATGGATAGTTGATGGATGTTACAAGGTGATGAACACCTGTTTGTGCTGGCTGTCATGGCTGCCTCTTTGGAAAGTTGCCCCAATGGATCAATGCCGCCAACGAAAGCGCGCCGCACAGGTCTGCCGCCCAATCATCCAGCCCAGCGTGCCTAAAGGGTAGAAAGACTTGATGGACTTCATCCAGTGCGCCGATGCCCAGGGTGAGGATGATGCAGAAGGCAAGCCCCTTCTTGGGGAAGGCAATATAGGCGTTGAGCGTGAGGAGTCCGTAGACAGTCAAGTGCGCTAGCTTGTCCTACGGTGAGGGAAAGAGATGGCCGGCCGCGGGTGCCGTCCCACCAACAAATAGTGCAATCAACGTGACTAGTAAGATTACTTTGGCAATATTGGCCTGAGTAAGGAGGGTGTTAATAGGCGTTGCCCTCCTTCTTCAGTACCACAAAAATGGTTTTTAGGATGATGAAGGTGTCCAGCCAAATGCTCCAATTTTGCAGGTACTTGATGTCGTACTCAACGCGTTTTTGCATCATCTCGGTGGTGCGTGTTTCACCGCGGTAGCCGTTCACCTGTGCGAGACCTGTAATGCCTGGCCTCGCCATGTGTCTGAGCATGTAGCCACTGATGACCTTTCGGTACTCTTCGTTGTGTGCCACGGCATGTGGGCGTGGGCCGACAATACTCATACGCCCCTGAATCACGTTAATGAACTGCGGTAGCTCGTCCAGTGAGGTTCTTCTCAAAAAAGCCCCCAGGCGGGTGAATCTCGGGTCATTTTTCTCGGCCTGTTTAATCTTGGCGCCATTATCTAAGGTCTTCATTGACCTAAATTTGTACACCTTGACCTCCTCGCCGTTGATCCCATAACGAGACTGCTTGAAGATGACGGGCCCCTTGGATTCTAATTTAATGGCGACGCCGATGACAAGCAGGACTGGGCTGATGAGGGTGAGGATCAACCCTGAAAAGATAATGTCAGATAGGCGTTTAATAAAGCCATCCAACCCAACGAAGGGGGTGTCGCAAACAGAGATGACTAAAGATCCATTAATTAAAACAACGCGTGCTTGGATGAGTTCGGTGATGAACATGTCGGGAATAAAGTAGACGGTGGCCGTGGTGTCCTTCAGGGATTCGATCAGCGATAACATGCGCTTTTGCTTGGTCATGGGCAGTGAAATGTACACCGAGTCTATCTTATGCAAATTCACATAGGAGGCCACATCGTCAAACTTACCTAGAAGCGGCATCCCAATGTCTTCAGGGATGCGGTCGCTTGACCTGTCCTCAAAGAACCCCTCTACCTGGCTCTCGCTGTATGGATTCTTCGATAAATTAAGCGCAATCTGATTCGCCTGCCTATCTGAGCCAATAAACACGACTTTCTTGTGCTTGTAGGTTTTCTTGGCAACCCACTTTAAGCCCTCAATTCCAAGCATTTGCATGAGGGGCGTGAGGCCGAGCCAGATGAATTTATAGTGCTGCGTGAAAATATGTAAATTGGGCTCGCTTAAAAAGGGTTGCTTGAACAAGGTGTTTAACAGAGACCACTTAAGGGCGACGACGACGAAGCTCACAAAAATGAGCGAGTAAATTGAGGTCAGTAGATTCCGCCAGAGCTGCTGATCGATCTTCAGCTTAAATGGTTTGAATAAGAAAAATACAATCACCGAGAGGAATACTTCGGTGATCTGTAATTTTCCGGATTGGGAATACAGGACGATTAGTGTTGATGTTGCCGCCATCAAGGGTCCAATAAAGGCCTCTAGTAAGCCAATGAGGCCTTGCGAAGTAAAGTCAACGGACTTGATTTTTGGGTTGGCCATGACTATCTGCATAATAAACTGGTCGCTTGCGCACGGTTCGAGACGTCTAATTTTTTATAAATTCTGTAGATATGGTTCTTGACGGTGTAGGCGCTGATGTTCAAGATCAAGGCGATGTCGTCATTAGATTTTCCTTTGATCACCCACTGCATTACCTCGTTTTCTCTGTCACTGAGTAAGCTGCTCGTGAGCTTTCTCCGGTCTTTACCGATATTCATGGCGCCAATATTTTTTGTTGGGTAATGAATGCGCCTTGCCGCAGTGTCTAAGAAAAATATAATATTTTTGATGAGCTCTATTTGATTGTTATTTTTAGGGGGGCCTTCTCTAAGGAAGATGTATAGGCACTCCTCCTTGCTGCGATGATCCTGCACGCCATGCACTAAAATATTTCTGATTCGCCCGACTGGATTGTTCTTTGCGATTGGATTTAAAAAGCAGTCCTCAAAAATCCCCGTCGCCGTTTCCAATGAGAAGGGTCCCTCATCCCTCTGGTGCCATTGATTGAAGAGCTCGATGAACCGCTTATGCATATTCTCAACAGCAATGTTTGAGGTTCTGACGCCCTCGATGCGAGATAAAACATCGAACTGAATCCGGCCGTGTTCGAAGTCACCCCAGGCCATAATGGCTATTTGGTGTTCGATAAGCGATTGAACATCACGCTCGAGCCAAAGGAGCAGATCCAGATGATTCTTAATTTTCTCTGATTCTTTTTTGATTCTGTCTAAAGTTTTTTTGAGCATCTCAGCAGATTTATAAAATTTAGCAAATCCTACATTGATATTCTTTGATCGTAATTAGTACTTTCGGCTCATTGTGATGATTTCGTTTAGTTCTTATAGTCCACTCAACTAGATTATATATAAAAAGATTGTTTAAACATTTGATACACAAAACTCTCAAGGTGCTGAGCAAGAGGCAGGTCAACTGCATTGCATGGATACTAGCAATGAGTATGCCATGTATTGGGATGGGCCAGGCGTTTGCACTTCAGGGTGGCATATTTGAATCGGATGATCCAGTGAAATTTGTGGCGGATACGGAATATAAATTTAATAGTAATTTATTTATGTTACCTAACGGCGTTAATCCAAAAGGCCCAGGAAGTGAGCGTTCCGATTCTATTTTAACCTCACACATCGGGGTGCAAATTCATAAAGATTATGGCATGCAACACTTCGACTTCAGTTACGCACACGTGAATACTAAGTTCGCAAACTCTACCTTTATGGACTTTGATGCCGACAACTATCAAGCGCACTGGCTTGCTTCAATTACGCCTGCATTGACGGCGGATTTGATTGCTAAGCAAACTGTTAGCCTAAGGTCTCCGGAATTTTATGGGGCCACCGCGCCGACCACCTCAAAGCAGCTATATACAACCCAAGCTAAAGGTGTTGTTTTTGATTTCTCTCCCAACCAGATAGGCCATGTGTATGGAGGCTATACTAACCGAAGTAATACAAGCACAGGTCAGGCTGACGCTGACTATAACCAAAGTGCGGATGAGCTAATGGCTGGTGTGGGGTATCAATTTTCCTCCGGCACTCTTATTAAGCTTATTTATCAAGACTTGAATGGCACTCAGCCACTGAGCGCCTATTATCAAATAGGCCAAAATTACAACCAAAGCAAAACGGACTTAAGTATTGCTTGGCCAATCTCTGGTCGTTCAAATTTAACGGCATCGCTTGGATATGGTGCTAAAAATGACGAAATGAATGCCGCAAGAAACTATGCTGGATTAGTTGGCAGCATAGAGTATGA
>CAINWC010000383.1 GCA_903854305.1 uncultured Pseudomonadota bacterium
GTAGATAGTGTTTTGCCGATGGATGCCGACTGGGTGAACGATCAGGCACGCGCTATTTTAGAAGATGTGCAAGTTTCCGCCTTTAAGCTTGGTTTGTTGGGCTCAGTTGAAAATATCGCGGTAATTGCGGAAATTATGTCGGATTATCCGGATATTCCTTTATTGATTGATCCTATCTTAACATCTGGCCGTGGTGACGATTTAACCAATGACGACATGATGGACGCGATGATAGAGTTGCTTTTTCCGCAAGCTACGTTAATTACGCCTAATAGTTTAGAAGCACGTCGCTTTGCATTTGCTGAGGATAGTGATGAAGTTGCGCTAACTTCGCTCGATGAAAGCGCTAAGCGTTTGCTGGCGATGGGCAGTGAATATGTGCTGATTACTGGTACGCATGAGCGTACTTTAGAAGTGACTAATACCTTGTACGGCGAGAATAGGCTGATTAAAGCCTATAAATGGGAGCGTTTAGTCGGCAGTTATCATGGATCTGGCTGCACTTTAACCAGCGCGATTGCCGCCTGTATGGCGCATGGCTTAACCATTGAAGAGGCCATAGAAGAAGCGCAAGAGTACACGTGGCAAACGCTTAAAAACGGTTTCAGGCCTGGCATGGGGCAGTTTATTCCAGACCGTATGTTCTGGGCACGCGATGAAGAAGATGCTGTTGTAAATAGCGGTGATGGCATTCTTAAAGCACATTAACAGCCTGATATGATAAAAGGTCTTTACGCGGTTACGCCAGATGAGCCTGATACCGATGTGCTGCTAGCAAAGGTCGAGGCGGCACTGCAAGGCGGTATCAGCGTTTTGCAATATCGAAACAAAAAGGCAGGCCATCAATTACTAACTCAGCAGGCGCGTGCTATTTTGCCTTTGTGTCAGCAGTATAAGGTTCCGCTGATTATTAATGATTCAGTGAAACTTTGCCTCACATTGGGTGCTGATGGTGTACATATAGGCGCAGATGATGGTAATTTAAATGAAATCCGTACAAGGCTAGGCCCGAATAAGATTCTAGGTGCATCGTGCTATAACCGTTTGGATTTAGCCTTAAGTGCGCAACAAGCTGGCGCGAATTATGTGGCATTCGGTGCTTGTTTTGCCTCTAGCACCAAACCGAATGCGCCTGTGGCCAGTTTGGATCTATTCAAACTTGCGCAAGTGCAGCTGACTATTCCATCAGTTGCCATCGGCGGCATTACGCTCACAAATGCTTCGCAGGCTATTAAGGCGGGCGCAAGCTCGATTGCTGTTATCAATGCAATTTTCAATGCAACTGACGTAAAATTAACGACGCAACAATTCAGGCAAATTTTCAAAAATAACTTTCAAAACTAATTTTTAAGACATTACTTATGACCTCAATCAATCAAACGCTTTTTGAAAAATCTCAACAACTTATTCCAGGGGGTGTGAACTCGCCAGTACGTGCGTTTCGTAGCGTTGGTGGTACGCCTGTTTTCTTCAAAAAAGGCTTAGGTTCTAAATTGTGGGACGTTGATGGCAAAGAATATATCGACTACATCAATTCATGGGGGCCGATGATCGTTGGACATGCACACCCGGTTGTGATTAAAGCGGTACAAGATGTTGCTGAGAACAGCTTATCATTTGGTGCGCCGACCGGTTTGGAGCTAGAAATGGCTGAGATGATTAATAAGCTAGTGCCGAGCATGGAACAAGTACGCTTGGTAAGTAGCGGCACGGAAGCGACCATGAGCGCGATTCGGGTGGCGCGTGGTTTTACTGGGCGTAACAAGCTGGTGAAATTTGAGGGCTGTTACCATGGTCATTCGGATGCGTTGTTAGTCAAGGCGGGCTCAGGTTTACTAACTTTCGGTGAGCCAAGCTCCGCAGGCGTTCCGGCTGAAGTGGCCGCTCACACTTTGACGCTTGAATACAACAA
>CAINWC010000384.1 GCA_903854305.1 uncultured Pseudomonadota bacterium
AAACTAGCGTATGTGCGTTGGTTTTATGCGCATGTTTTTTCATGCGCGCCGACGCTTGTTCCATGTCCTCATAAATACCTAAGGTAGGCGCGTATTTCACCGGTGGATAATACAATTGAATACCAGGCCAGCTTTCACCAAGCATTGCGCTATTGGTATAGCATTTGATTTTTCCATGACTATTCATGCTTATATCCCCTGCATTTTGGTGTGTGTTACTCATACTTAAGTCTTTCACTTATTTTAATTACTACTTTTCTTAGTCACTGACTTCTTCATGACCACTTAATTTTTTCAACACGCTGTTCATCGCCAATACATCTAGTTGCTTCGCCATTAGTACATCAACGTTAGTAAACTTTATTCTGGATGTCACCACATCGAGAAATTCGTTATCAGGCAAATCAAGCAAGCTGTCAAAAGCCAATAGTTCCTGTGCGCTTAAACCTGCCACATGATTTTCAGAAAATCGTTGCAACACAATATCCAGCTCTAACAAGCCGCGACGGCAACGCCAGCTTAGGCGCCTAACTTCTTCATCGGTCATGTTTTTAGCAATATTCATCTCAGTTTTACAGCACTTTTATTTCTATATGCTTTTTAGCATTACATTTATGTTCACGTGCTTGCTCAAACTTAAGGTCTTTAATCTTTGCAATGGCTAACGATGGATTGAGCTTTTTCGGGCAAACATCCACGCAATTCATAATATTGTGGCAACGATACAAGCGATCTGGCGCTTCCAGGTTTTCTAAACGTTCATCCATCGCTTGATCACGGCTGTCTGCCATAAAACGATATGCTTGCATCAAGCCGGCAGGACCAACGAATGTTTCCGGATTCCACCAGAAGCTAGGGCAAGAGGTGGTACACGCGCCGCATAATATACATTCATACAAACCATCCAACTTGGCGCGGTCTTCCGGAGACTGTAAACGCTCAGTTTCTGGAGGTGCATCGTGATTGATCAGGTACGGTTTTACTGAATTGTAATGTTCAAAAAACTGCGTCATATCGACCACTAAATCACGGATGACAGGCAGACCAGGCATGGGACGCAACACCACTGGCTCGTCTAAATCTGACAATTTCGTCACACACGCCAAGCCATTTTTACCGTTGATATTCATGCTGTCTGACCCACACACACCTTCGCGGCATGACTTACGCAGGCTTAAGCTATCGTCCAGATCTTTAATCCGCAATAGCGCATCAAGCAACATTTGATCGCCGTCTTCAAGCACAACGTCGTAGTCTTGCATGTACGGCTTTTTATCTACATCCGGGTTAAAACGGTAAATTGAGAATTTCATGATGTCATCTCTAAAGGTCTAAATTTGTTTGGCAAGATGCTAGTAACACAGGGCGCCGGTAAACACAGTACGCTAGTAAACATATCGCGCTAGTAAACACGTGGTTTCGGTTCAAAACTTGCCACCGTTTGCGGTTTTAAACGCACCGGTTTATAAGCCAATCGGTGACCTTCACGGTAATACAATGAGTGTGTTAACCAGTTAACATCATCGCGCTCACTAAAATCTTCACGGCAATGTGCGCCACGGCTTTCTGTCCGTGCTTCTGCTGCATGCATGGTTGCCAAGGCCACTTCCACCAGATTATCTAACTCTAAAGCCTCAACCCTTGCGGTATTAAATACTTGACTCTTATCTTGGATCACGGTGTTTTAGCGCGCTCAGCCACTCTATCAATTTCTGCAACCCCTGCATGTAACAACTCAGGGAAGCGGAACACACCACAATGCGTTTGCATGGCTAAACGTAAATCATTGCCTACGTCCTTCACTGTTTCGCCTTGGGTTTGCGTGTCCAGGCGATTCAATCTGGCTAAGGTCATATCACACGCATCGGCTGGTAATGGTTTGTGATTCGCATCTTTTTTTACTTCTTCTACCATTTTGTCGCCAGCTGCGCGGCCAAATACCACTAGATCTAATAATGAGTTAGAACCAAGCCGATTAGCGCCATGCACAGAAACACATGCGCACTCACCTACAGCATATAAACCATTGACCACGGACTCGCCACCATCCGCATTAGGCACCACCACCTGGCCTTGCAAATTGGTTGGAATACCGCCCATCATGTAATGCGCCGTGGGTACGATAGGAATCGGGTCTTTAATCACATCGACATTGGCAAAGGTTTTGGCAATTTCGCGTATACCTGGCAATTTATCATTAATCAGCGCTTCACCAAGATGATCTAATTTTAAATACACCGCATCTTTATTTTTACCAACGCCACGACCAGCTTTGATTTCAGTGGCAATCGCGCGTGAAACCACATCGCGACTCGCTAAGTCTTTAGCATGAGGTGCGTAGCGCTCCATGAATCGCTCGCCTTCACTATTCAATAAATACCCGCCTTCGCCACGCACACCTTCAGTAATCAGTACGCCAGCATTTAAGACGCCAGTGGGGTGGAATTGCCAAAACTCCATATCTTGCAAGGGGATATTGGCACGTGCAGCCATGCCCAAACCATCACCAGTATTGATGAATGCATTGGTACTGGCCTTGAATATCCGGCCGGCACCGCCAGTGGCTAACATGGTCGCTTTTGCACGAATGCAATGCACTTCACCTGTTTCAATTTCTAGTGCCAGCACCCCTAAAACATCGCCGCTTGCATCTTTTAACAAATCAAGCGCTAACCATTCCACAAAAAATCGGGTATTAGATTGCACGTTGCGTTGATACAAGGTGTGCAACATGGCGTGTCCGGTTCTATCAGCTACGGCACAAGTCCGTGAGATGGCTTTTTCGCCAAAATTTTGCGTCATGCCGCCAAATGGGCGCTGAAAAATCTTGCCATTGTCTAATCGGTCAAACGGCATACCGAAATGCTCTAGCTCATAAATGGCTGCGGCAGCATTTTTACACATGAACTCAATCGCATCTTGGTCACCCAAATAATCCGAGCCTTTAATCGTGTCGTACATATGCCATAGCCATTTGTCATCCGCCACATTACCAAGCGCTGCGGCAATACCACCCTGCGCCGCAACCGTGTGTGACCGCGTTGGAAACACCTTGGTTAAAACGGCTACATTTAAGCCAGATTGCGCTAACTGTAATGACGCGCGCAAGCCAGCACCGCCACCGCCTACTACTAATGCATCAAATGTTTGAGTTGCTAATGCCATCACTATTAAACCTTAAAATAAATATGCTAAAAATATGACTCAAATATCAATCGAATATCCTTCAATGGGTTTTCAAAACTGCCTACATTAAAAATAGCCAGCTTGCCCATGCCATATAAACCCATAACAACAACACTAATATTTTCAGCAATAAACTACGCACATACATATTGGGTACGTAGTCTTTAAATACATCGCGAATACCTAGCCATGCGTGGATTGATAAACATATCCAAAATAACCAGCTAGCGATACGAAACCATGCTGGCTGGAAAAACCCTAAAAACTCTTCATACGTAGCCGGTTGCAAGACTAAAATACGGCCTAACAACATCACGCTATAAAATGCCATGATTAAGGCTGTGAGCCTTTGCATCAGCCATGCACGCATGCCAGGGTAACGCTTGGTGAGTAACTCAATTACCATAACTTAACCGCCAATACTAAAGTTGCCAGCACACCTAACACCATCACAATCTTGCTGGTACAACGTGCTTTCATCAACGAGGTCATCCAATGCACATCCATTGCCAAGTGACGCACACCCGCAAAAAAATGATGAAAAAAAGCCCATGCCAAACCAAGCATGAAGAGTTTGATTAAAGGCGAATGTAATATTGAAACGACTGTTTCAAAATGCTCCGAAGTGCTTAATGACAACTGCAAAAGCAGCAATATAATAGGCAACACTAAAAATAAAGCGCAGCCTGTTGCTCTATGTAAGATAGACACTAAAGCATTAATCGGTAACCTGATGGTAAACAGGTTAAGATTTTTTGGCCTGTTTTTGACTTTAGCCTTTTGACTATTTTGCAGTTCATTGTTTTGCATTATTGTCACTCTAAAGTTTTTTATCTAACTGAAACATAACCTTAAGAGGCGCTTAACTATTAGCCTGCTGCAAGCGCGCCGCATCAGCTACCGCACCAGAAACAACGCCAAGTAAGCGTGTATCAAACGGTTTTGGAATGATGTATTCTTTACCAAAACTTAAACTCGTTAAGTTGTAGGCTTTAAGCACATCAACTGGCACTGGCTTACGGGCTAGCGCAGCCAATGCATGTGCAGCGGCAATTTGCATTTCGTCGGTAATTTGCTTGGCTTTAGCATCTAAAGCACCACGGAATAGATAAGGAAAACAAAGTGCGTTATTCACTTGGTTTGGAAAGTCTGAACGACCTGTCGCCATTAAAATATCATCGCGTACAGAATGCGCTAAACTTGGTTGAATTTCCGGATCAGGATTCGCTAAGGCAAATACCACTGGATTTTTTGCCATTAATTTAAGCAATTCTGGCATCAAGGTATTAGCCGCTGACACACCAATAAATACATCTGCATTTGGCATCACATCTGCCAACGCTTTCGCGGCACTAGGTGCAACTGCTAAATGGCGATTATTGTCATGTAAGTCAGCTCGTGAAGTATCTAACACGCCAGACTTATCGACCATCGTGATATTGGTAGCGCCCATTAACTTTAGCAATCTGGCACATGAACAACCTGCCGCACCCGCGCCTAAAAATACGATTTTTGCATTGGATAGCGCTTTACCTTGTATCTCCAAAGCATTACTTAGCGCGGCCGCCACAATCACGGCGGTACCATGTTGGTCATCATGAAACACTGGAATATCTAAACGGGCACGTAATTCTTTTTCAATTCTAAAGCAATGCGGCGCTGCAATATCTTCTAAATTTATACCACCAAAAGTTGGCGCAATATTCACTACGGTTTCAATAAAAGCCTCAACACTAGGCGCTGTGATTTCTATATCAAAGACATCTATTCCAGCAAAACGCTTAAACAATACCGCTTTACCTTCCATCACTGGCTTGCTTGCCAGTGCGCCCATATTACCTAGGCCCAACACAGCCGTACCATCGGTGATCACTGCGACTAAATTGCCTTTATTGGTGTATTTGTAAGCATTTGCAGGATCACGATTGATTTCGCGCACTGGCACCGCCACACCTGGGGTATAGGCTAAAGATAGATCATCTTGCGTAGCACATGGTTTTGATGATTCAACTGACAATTTTCCTGGTGTAGGAAACTCGTGATAATCTAGTGCGCGTTTTGTTAGATCGTCCATTATTCTCAATACCTTTTCAAGGTTTTAGTTTTTTATTGTGCTTACTATTATCTGTGCGGCTATTTTTTGCTATCGGTGTTTTTCAAAATGCGCAATAGCCTACTGGTCATTCGTTATTACTACCTAAAGCACTCACTCTAGCTCATTCATGTAATGATGATTATCTGTCACACATAGACCTAAGCGCCATTCCATAGGCTTATCGCCATAGGTAAACGAAACGCGCTCTATACTTAACAGCGGCTCACCTACACTTAAACCCAAAGCCGTTGCAACTTCACCCGCCGCAGCGACTGCTTTCAACCGCTCTTCTGCACGGATCATACGAACGCCAAATTCTGATTCATACATGCTGTACATAGAGCCGTTATTCTCTTCTACGCGACTACCATTTAAGCCTTTAAATGCATTAGCTGGCACCACAATATGGTCAAAAATAAGCGGTCTGCCAGAAAATGTAAGTAAACGTTTAATTTCTATGGTTGAAGCACCAGCTTTCATATCCAGTATCTGCCCCATGCGTACATCAGCCTTACCTTTAGTGCATGAGATAAACTCATTCTGCAACAGTTCTTTTTGACCATCGACAGAAGTGAGCCTTAAAAACCTCAGCTTCATTCCCTCCGCGCTATGCGTGGCCACAAAGGTGCCCTTGCCTTGGCGGCGAATCAGAATATTTTCCGTTGCCAGCGCGTCTATGGCTTTTCTAACAGTACCTTGACTGACCTTATAACGACCAGCCAATTCAACCTCGCTTGGGATCATGTCGCCTGGGCGCCACTCGCCGCCAATCAAGCTTTGCGTAAGCAACACCTTGATTTGGTCATAAAGCGGTTTATAGCTTGGTGAGTTGTATTGTTTATCTATCATAATTTTAATTATTTCATCCAAGGTCAAATGCAGAGCAACTTAACGATTAATCCACGGGTAACTATTCCGCGTCTTATTTACATTAAGTGCATTTATAGCACGACCATTTTAAATAGTCTAGTGTTTTATATCTTATATAAGACATAAGATATATGTTGACAGTTTTTAATATCCCTCTATATAATCGAAATCATTACCAAACTATAATTACCGAACTTACAATTACCTAACTACAATAATTAGCACGAAAAATAAAGGTACTCAGATGAATCAATACTTTCGGCCTCGCCGCTCCATGCTATATGTACCTGGCTGCAATACGCATTACCTTGAGCGCGCGCGCACCTTGCATGCTGATTCAGTCATTCTTGATTTAGGCGACCCGATTCTAGTTGAATGCAAAGAGCAGTCTCGCGACAATGTAGTGCGCTTCGTCAACGAAGGTGGCTATGGCTCACGTGAGGTGGTGGTGCGCGTGAACGATCTTGATTCACAGTGGGGCGCTGACGATATTAAAGCGATTGCAAAAACCCAAGTGGATGCGATTCTCTTTCCGAATATAGAATCACGTGAGGATGTGCTCACAGCGTTATCAATGTTAGATGCAGCGGGCGGCAGTCACATTCCCATTATGGTGATGATAGAAAGCCCTATCGCGGTGCTCAATGCAAAAGAAATTGCCAGCGCGTCTAGCCGTATTGTTTGCATTGTGATGGCAACCTCAGATTTGATTTCCCAACTACATGCAAGGGTTACACATGAGCGCTCTGCCATTTTAACGTCATTATCTTTAGTGATATTGGCCGCTCGCGCCTATGGCCGGGCAGTTGTTGATGGAATTACCAGTGATTTTAAAAACATGCATTCATTTGAATACGCTTGCCGCTTAGGCCGTGACATGGGCTTTGATGGAAAATCATTAGTGCATCCCGCTCAATTAGCTTATAGCAACGATGCCTACACGCCAAAAGCCGACGAAGTAAGAAATGCACGCGAAATCATTCTGGCATTAAA
Organism: uncultured Pseudomonadota bacterium; assembly: GCA_903854305.1. Classification (GTDB taxonomy): domain Bacteria; phylum Pseudomonadota; class Gammaproteobacteria; order Burkholderiales; family Methylophilaceae; genus Methylotenera. Next base: position 7,145 of record CAINWC010000384.1, read on the forward strand.
AGCGGCTAACGAAGCAGGCAAAGGTACAGTAGTGGTCAACGATAAATTAGTTGAACAGCACCATGTTAAAGCGGCAACGCGTTTATTAAAACTAAGTGAACTGATTGCAAAATTGGAAGAAAGCCATGTCTAGCACTAACAACCACTCAACTTCAAAAGTAAGTGCTGGAAAAGCAAGTGCCAAAAAAATAAGCGCAGGCAATTTCTTTGAAGATTTTCGCCTTAACCAAGTGATTCAACACGCCACACCACGTACCATCGGTGATGGTGAAGTGGCGCTATATATCGCACTGACAGGCGCACGCCAAGTATTACATTCAGCAGAAACCGTCGCGCAATCATTAGGTTACAGAACGCGCCCTATAGACGACTTACTGGCTTTTCATATTGCCTTTGGCAAAACCGTGCCAGATATTTCAGTCAATGCGGTGGCTAACTTAGGTTATGCCGATGTACGCTTTTTGCATCCGGTTTATGCTGGCGATACACTAAGCACAAGCTCTACAGTAATTGGTCTTAAACAAAACGCTAACGGCAAATCTGGCGTGGTGTATGTGCGCTCAGTCTCTATTAATCAGTTACAGCAGCCAGTGTTTTCATGGGTGCGCTGGGTCATGATTCATAAACGTGAGCAACATAAAAACAATTTGGACGCACCAGCGCCTGAAACAGTGCTGCCTGATTTACTCAACTTTGTACCCGCTGAAGAACTCAACGTACCTAGCTTTCTAGATGCGAGAAAATTCGATACAACATCAACCGGTGGCCAGTATGTATGGGATGACTACACCGTGGGCGAGCGCATCAACCATCCGGCAGGCATGACGATTAGTGATAGTGATCATACACTTGCGACCAAACTTTACCAGAATAACGCGCGCTTACATTTTGACGATGTCATGATGAAAAAAACCGCATTCGGGCGCAGGCTCATGTATGGCGGACATATTATTTCATTGTGCCGCGCGCTTTCGCATGATGGCTTGGAAAACGCGCTCACCATCGCCGCGATTAATGGCGGTACGCATTGTAATCCGACCTTTGGTGACGACACCATTTACACCTGGACTGAGGTGTTAGACAAATGGGCCATCCCTAACCGTAGCGACATTGCAGCCTTGAGATTGCGCATGGTCGGCGTTAAAAACATAATAGCCGAAACACTGGCAAGCACACACGTAAGCAATGACGGCAAACAAACCTACCACCCAAACGTGGTATTAGATTTGGATTACACCGTGCTGATGCCGAGAAAAGCGTAACAAACTAACGCTGTGACTTTTTAGAAAAATCTAAAACCCCGTCATTCCCGCTTTCGAGGGAATGACAAGATTGGTAAGTTTTTAATTAAAACTGGGTAAGTAATATATGACAACCATACAATCACTAGTACATCCGAATGAAGCATTATTTAGCGGTGAGAAATCGTTCCCAATCATTCCATCATGCGAGCATTTCGCAGGCAGTGAAAAGTTGATTTTTAAAGCCTTGTCACTACAAGAGTCCATTGGTCCAGTGTTTGATATTACTTGCGATTGTGAAGATGGTGCCCAAGCAGGCCAAGAGCGTGAACATGCGGCCATGATAGTGCGCATATTAACGAGCGAAGTGAATAAATACAAAATGGCGGGTGCGCGCATTCACGATTACACGCATCCAGCCTGGAAGCAAGACGTTGATATTTTAGTCAGTGGCGCTGGGCAAGTTTTAAGCTATATCACGATTCCAAAATGCACCACTTTTGCACAAGCTAAAGAGATGATTAGCTATATTCAGCAAGTCGCAAAAGCCAACAACATCACGCGTGAAATTCCAGTACATATTTTGGTAGAAACGCATGGGGCATTAAAAGCAGTGCATGAAATTGCAACTTTGCCGTGGCTTCAAGTATTAGATTTTGGTTTGATGGACTTTGTGAGCGGCCATCACGGCGCCATTCCGGCCTCTGCAATGCGTAGCCCTGGCCAATTTGAGCATCGCTTACTGGCTCGCGCTAAAGCTGAGTTAGTGGCAGCGGCACTTGCCAATGGCGTTGTACCAGCACATAACGTGACACTTGACCTTAAAAATGTAGAAACCACCCATTCAGACGCCTCGCGCGCGCGAAACGAATTTGGCTTTTTACGCATGTGGAGTATTTACCCTACGCAAATTCAAGCAATTATAGATGCCATGAAGCCTAACTTTGATGAAGTCGCCGATGCTGCCAATATCTTACTTGCTGCCCAGAAAGCCGATTGGGGCCCTATTCAATACGCTGGCGAACTGCATGACCGAGCAACCTATCGTTACTTTTGGGAAATTTTGCAAAAGGCAAAAATGACGATAGTCGCAATTCCAGACGAAGCTATTCAAGCATTTTTTAGCTAACTTTAGGGTACCTCTATTAATTCAAGTTTCAAAGCGAGACAAGGCGCGAATGAAAAATTATGACGCAGCATATACATCATATGTAAGGAATAATTTTTTATGAGCAACGCGGTATGGCGACGAAAATTGAACTAATAGAGGTGCCCTTTATATATTCAACAGGTAATTAATATGACACAAGCAACCACCGCTGGCGCACGTTTTCGCGCAGCACTAAAAGCAGAATCACCATTACAAATTATCGGTGCCATCAATGCTTATCACGCGATGCTCGCCACACAGAGCGGCTTTAAAGCGATTTACCTATCAGGTGGCGGCGTAGCGGCGGGTTCTTTGGGTTTACCTGATTTAGGCATATCAACCTTAGAAGATGTGTTGATTGATGTACGCCGCATCACCGATGCCGTAGATACGCCTTTGCTAGTAGATATTGATACCGGCTTTGGTGGCGCTTTTAACATTGCACGTAGCGTAAAAGCGGTTGCTAAAGCAGGCGCTGCGGCGGTACATATTGAAGACCAAGTGCAGGCAAAACGCTGCGGCCATAGACCAAATAAAGCCATTGTTTCGCTCACTGAAATGGTAGACCGCGTTAAAGCCGCAGTAGATGCTAAACCTTATGACGATTTTGTGATCATGGCGCGTACTGATGCATTAGCGGTAGAAGGCTTGCAATCTGCCATTGACCGCGCTTGCGCCTGTGTTGAAGCTGGCGCTGACATGATTTTCCCTGAAGCAATCACCGAACTTAGCATGTACAAACAGTTTGCCGCAGCCGTAAAAGTGCCAGTGCTCGCGAATATTACAGAATTTGGCAGCACCCCTTTATTTACCGTAGATGAGCTGCGCACAGCTGATGTTGGCATGGTGCTATACCCGCTTTCAGCCTTCCGCGCCATGAATCAAGCGGCACTCAATGTGTATCAAACTACACGTAAAGAAGGTACGCAAAAAAATGTAGTGGGCTTAATGCAAACGCGTGCGGATCTTTATGAGCATTTGGGTTATCACGCTTTTGAGCAAAAATTGGATGCTTTGTTTAAGCAAGAAAAAGCTTAATTAGCAAACGCATGGTGAAGCCACTAACACGGGAGAAATAAGTCATGACAAATACCACGGAACAACCTAAAAAGAAAAAAGGCGTAGCCCTGGCTGGCGTTACCGCTGGCACCACAGCCATTTGTACGGTTGGCCATACAGGCAATGATTTACATTACCGAGGTTACGACATTATTGAATTGGCAAAACATGCCACCTTTGAAGAAGTTGCTTACTTGCTGATTCATGGCGAGCTGCCGAACAAAACGCAGCTAACTGCGTATCATGCAAAACTAAAAAAGCTACGAGGTTTACCAGATGCGCTTAAATCGGTATTAGAGCAAATTCCAAAAAATGCACACCCAATGGATGTGATGCGCACGGCTTGCTCTATGCTGGGGACCTTAGAACCGGAAGCGGCTGATCGCAACACACAAGCTGCACAAGATTTAGGCGACAGACTGATTAGCTGCTTTGGTTCGATTTTGCTGTATTGGTATCACTTTAGCCACAACAGAAAACGTATCGTAGTAGAAACAGACGATGACAGCATCGCAGCGCATTTCTTACATGTATTACACGGCAAAGCACCAAGCCAACTACACATTGATGCGATGAACACGTCATTAGTGCTTTATGCAGAGCATGAATTCAACGCTTCTACATTCACAGGTCGCGTGATTGCCGGCACATTATCAGACATGTACTCATGCATCACAGGCGCGATTGGTGCGCTTCGTGGCGCTAAACATGGCGGCGCGAACGAAGCTGCGATGGAAATCATTGAACGCTACAAAAATGCCGATGAAGCTGAAGCGGATATTTTAGTGCGTATGGCAAAGAAAGAAATCATCATCGGTTTTGGCCACCCTGTGTACACCATTGCCGACCCACGTAACGAGTCCATCAAAGAAGTGAGTCGCAAGTTATGTGCAGATGCGGGCAATATGACACTGTTTGATATTTCAGCCCGCATTGAAGAAGTCATGTGGCGCGAGAAAAAAATGTTCCCTAACCTGGATTGGTACAGCGCTTCCAGCTACCACATGATGGGCATTCCAACAGGTATGTTCACGCCGATCTTCGTGATTTCACGCACCACTGGCTGGGTAGCTCATGTCATTGAACAGCGCATCGATAACAAAATCATTCGCCCAAATGCTGAATATACAGGGCCTGACAATCGCCCTTACGTGCCACTCAATAAGCGCTAAACACACACGTCATATCAGCGAAAGCTGGTATGACAACTGAATTTTTAAACACTTTTTGAAAGATTTTATGTCCTCTCACATCTCCAACGTACGTCCTGCTCCAGACCAAGTCCTTGTCGATATTGCCAATTACGTGGCTGATTTTGAAATCAAATCTGACGAAGCGTTTGATACCGCCCGTAACTGCTTAATGGATACCTTAGGCTGCGGTTTCGAAGCGCTAGACTATCCAGCTTGTACCAAATTATTAGGCCCAGTGGTCGCTGGTACAGTCGTGCCAAATGGTGCAAAAGTACCAGGCACCAGCTTCCAGCTAGATCCAATATTAGCCGCGTTTAACATTGGCGCGATGATACGCTGGTTAGACTTTAACGACACGTGGTTAGCCGCTGAATGGGGTCACCCATCAGACAACTTAGGCGGTATTTTAGCGACTGCTGACTACCTTTCACGTAAAAATGTAGCTGAAGGCAAAGCGCCATTGAAGATGAAAGATGTACTCACCGCCATGATTAAAGCCCATGAGATTCAAGGTGTGCTAGCACTTGAAAACAGCTTCAACCGCGTGGGTTTAGATCACGTTATTTTAGTAAAAATCGCCTCAACGGCGGTAGTTACGAAACTGCTGGGTGGCAATGTCGATGACATCATCAACGCGGTTTCTAACGCGTTTGTGGATGGCCAAAGCCTACGCACTTATCGCCACTCACCTAACACCGGCTCACGTAAATCATGGGCGGCGGGCGATGCCACCAGTCGCGCAGTGCGTTTGGCCTGGATGACCATGCAAGGCGAAATGGGCTATCCATCAGCGTTGACTGCCAAAACATGGGGCTTTTACGATGTGCTATTTAAAGGCAATGCTTTTAAATTTCAACGTGCTTACGGAAGCTACGTGATGGAACAAGTATTGTTCAAAATATCATTCCCTGCTGAATTCCACGCACAAACCGCCGTGGAATGCGCGATTCAATTAAATGCCCAAGTAGGTAAAGAACTACAGTCATTAGAGCAAATTGCCCAAATTGATAAAATCGTCATCACGACCCATGAGTCAGCAATTCGTATTATTGACAAAACAGGCCCACTCGCCAACCCGGCCGACCGCGACCATTGCATTCAATACATGGCAACCATCGGCCTGTTAAAAGGCAAGCTAACCGCAAAAGATTACGAGGATGATGTCGCAAACGACCCACGTATAGATGCGATTCGCGCAAAAATGGTGTGCGTAGAAAAGGCAGAATACTCAGCAGACTACTTAAACCCAGAAAAACGCTCAATCGCCAACGCCATTCAAGTATTCTTTAAAGATGGCAGCAGCTCAGACAATATTGCCGTGGAATACCCAATCGGCCATAGACGCCGCCGTGGTCAAGGTATTCCTGAATTGGTGAAAAAATTCCAAGTGAATTTAGCGCGCCGTTTTGATGCTAAAAAACAGGCAGATATTTTGGCGCTGTGTTTAGATCAGGTTAAATTAGAAGCAACTGCTGTGAATGTGTTTGTGGATATGTTGGTCGCTTAATTGGTAGGGTGTGCAAATGGCTTGTTATTTGCACACCCTATTAACGATGTCGAATTGACTGTGTGCAAGATAAATTATTTTGCACACCCTACTCGCTGTGTTGTGTATTTTTAGATATTTACGATAGCTCTGCAAGCAGGGAATCTTGAGCAACCAAAAAATTCTTTTCCAGAAAATGCTCCAGTTTTGCCAAGACGTTTAATCATCTCACTTTTACACTTGGGGCATAGTATTTTGGCTGCATTATCCGGTGAAACATAATGGCGTTCATTAAGCGACGCTAAATGTTGCTTATGCGTTGCCCATGTTGCAGGGAGCCTTCCAGTCTGAATTGCTGTGATGATTTGTTGAATTTCATTATGACCAAATAGCACGCTTTGTTTGCTTTTAATGTAAGCCGAATAACCACTGTCGATTACATTGCTTGGCATAGGTGTCTTAAATTTACTTTCACCCCAAAACATGACTAAAGAATGAAACTTATCATGCTCTATTTTCAAAAATTCGGATAAGCACTTTGTATGTCTATAGTTCTGCATCAAAGGGTTCTGGAACCTGAATTTATTACTTCCAGGTAGCACTTGAGTCCATTGTGCTGCTTTTGCATCACCGAATATCCAGCTATTCATATTTTTGGCCTCTATAACAAAGATGCCATATTGTGAAACGATTATATGATCAATCTGAGTAGTACCGTTAGGCGTGGGTATCGTGATGTTGTTGAGCTCATGATAGATACTTTCATCTAACATCATTTTATGGGCAAATGAACCCATCGTTTCACCTGACCAACCTTTAAACCATGACATCAAACTCATTTAATTTCCCTAGAAGCTCACGTAGGGCAGGTTGTAACCCGCTACATGTAAATCTTAATTCGGCACATAATGCTTTGCTAATACGCCCTAAAAACTTTACGCTGCCGACAACAGACTTTCATACGAAATATGCAGTCCTTCATGCAGCCGTTTTACCATAGGCAAACTAAGCCCACGCTTACGATTTAACACTTCAGAAACACGTCCGCTAGAGCCAATAAATGGCTCAAGATCTTTTTGCGTGAGCCCTTGTTGCTCCATTCTAAATTTAATCGCTTCAATTGGGTCTGCTGCGCTGATTGGGTAATGCTTATTTTCATAAACTTCAATCAGTGTCACCAGAATTTCCATTTCGTCTGCTTCAGGGCTACCCTCTTGCGCTTGATACACAAGCGCTAAACGCTGAAATGCTTCGCGTAAATCCTCATCGTTTCTAATTGGTTTAATATTCATTTGGTTTTAACATTCATTGATGTTCTCCACGTTAATTTGGTCATATTGTGCATGGGTGCCGATAAACTTCACCCACACAATGCCGGCTTGATATTGCATCTCCACCACCAAACGGTACTTATTGCCCGCAATGTTGAATACCACACGATTATTGCCACAAATACTCGCATTACCATAATGCGCTTTTACCACTTGCGGTGTTTTCCAGTCGGCTTGCATAGCCTCGTCGTACCAGCATTGCAAAGGGCCTTTTGCATCTTTAAAAGCAGACTGATTCCAAAACTTTACTAATGAACTTTTTGCAATCACATGCATTATTAAATCTCCCAATTTGGGAGATTAGTATTGTTCTCAGGCAAGGTCAATATGAATCTATCGCCAGTTAATGCTTGCGCTAGTTTTCAGGTAAAATGCTGTTTTAATAAACCGCTGCTTTGAAGGCTTCACATGTCACTGACCACCCTAAACGCGCTATCTCCTCTTGATGGCCGCTATCAAACAAAATTAGACGCTTTACGCCCTTACTTTAGTGAATATGCGCTGATTAAACACCGCGCCTGGGTTGAGGTTGAATGGCTAAAAGCTTTATCTGCAGCGCCTGAATTAGCTGAAATCGCAGTTTTTAGTGCTGCTACGGTTAAAGAACTTGATGCAGCCATTTTCAACTTTAGCGAGGTAGATGCTGCTGAAGTCAAAACCATTGAAGCGCGCACCAACCATGACGTAAAAGCGCTTGAATACTGGCTGAAAGCCAAGTTTGACGGCAATGCGGAAATTAAAAAAGCCAGTGAGTTTATTCACTTTGCCTGTACTTCAGAAGACATCAATAATTTATCACACGCTTTAATGCTGAAAACTGCGCGCGATAGCGTCATGTTGCCATTTTTAAGCGATTTAATCGCACGCTTAAGTGAGTTAGCACATCAACTTGCAGCGCAGCCTATGTTGTCACGCACACACGGCCAAACGGCTTCGCCAACGACTATGGGCAAAGAATTAGCCAATGTGGTGTACCGTTTGCAGCGCCAACAAAAACAACTCGTTAATAATGAAATCTTAGGCAAGATCAATGGCGCAGTGGGTAACTTTAATGCGCATCTATCAGCTTACCCAACGTTTGATTGGGAAAGTTTTGCCAAAACTTTTGTAGAATCCTTAGGGCTGGCTTACAACCCGATGACCATTCAAATTGAGCCGCATGATTATATGGCTGAATTATACGATTGCTTAAGTCGCATCAACACGATTTTAATCGACCTTAACCGTGATATTTGGGGTTATGTTTCAGTCGGCTATTTCAAACAAAAACTTAAAGAAGGCGAAGTCGGTTCTTCTACCATGCCGCATAAAGTCAACCCGATTGATTTTGAAAACTCAGAAGGTAATTTGGGTTTGGCTAATGCGGTATTGCGCCACATGGCTGAAAAGCTACCAATTTCTCGCTGGCAGCGTGACCTCACGGATTCTACCGTGTTGCGGAATATGGGCGTGGCGTTTGGTTATACTTTGCTAGGTTACGATTCATGTTTACGCGGTTTGAATAAACTTGAGATCAACCCGGAAAAACTTGCGCTCGATCTAGATGCCAGCTGGGAAGTGCTTGCTGAGCCAATTCAAACGGTCATGCGCCGTTATGGCATACAAAATCCTTACGAGCAGCTTAAAGAGCTTACTCGCGGTAAAGGCGGCATCAACAAGGCTTCATTGCATCTATTCATTAGTGGCTTAGAAATTCCAAGTGATGCAAAACAAGTGTTGTTGGATATGACGCCAGCAAGTTATATAGGCAAGGCTACGGAGCTTGCAAACCGCATTTAATTCAGTTGGGCGACTTAAGCTCAAGCGCATGCTATTTGGCCAAACAATCGCCGATGGCAAACAGCGCTTGAGCAAGCCATTTTTACTGTTTTTTGCATTATTACTTTGTACTTGTTTTGCTCAAGCAGATGAAAACCGCTATCAAGTAGAAATTTCAGCACCGGCACCACTCAAGGAACTACTGCAAAAACATCTGCAAATCATCAAATGGCGTGACAATCCGCGCATGACCCCAGCCGAGTGGCAGCGCTTATTTAGCGTTGCGCCACAAAACATCAAAGAGCTGTTAGCCACTGAGGGCTACTTTTCACCGACTATTACGCCTTCGCTTGAAAAAAAAGCGGGTGTTGATGTTGCTAAATTTACGGTGGAACTTGGCGAGCCTGTGTTGATTGACAGCGTTGAACTAAAATTCACGGGTGCCATTAATCAGCAAGCGCAACTCAAAGATCAGTCGCCAAATATACAAAAACTTCGCGAAGAATGGTCACTGCCAAAAGGCCAAACTTTTCGTCAGGAAGATTGGGCACTAGCCAAACGTAAACTGCTCACCAGCTTGCTGGTAGAGCGCTTTCCGAACGCTACTATCAGCAACAGCAAGGCTGAAATCGACCTGGAATCACACACCGTTGCGCTGCTCGTAGAAGTTGATAGTGGGTCTGCATTTCAATTTAGAGGGCTGAGCATTAGTGGTTTAAATCGCTATCCTGCCAGTATCGTCGAAAATTTAAACCCGATCAAACCCGCTAGTTTGTATAGCCAGTCTAGCTTACTCACTTTTCAGACACGCTTGCAGGAAAGTGGCTATTTTAAAAGTGTTGAAGTCACAGCGGATACCAAGTCTGCAAACCTAGAATCAGCAAACTTGGAGTCCGCAAACTTGGAATCAGAAAATCTGAAAGCTGATAATGAAGCCTCACCTATCAGCAATGCGCCGATTAAAGTCATTGTAGAAGAGAACAAAAGTATCAAAGTCGGCATAGGCGCAGGCTACAGCACCAATACCGGCGCCAGAACCCAACTCACGTATGATGATCTGAACCTGATGGACAAAAGCTGGCGACTAACTAGCAGCCTCAAGCTCGAACAAAAAGCGCAATTTCTTGGCGGTCAGATTCAGCTACCCATCACAAGTGACGACTATCGCGATAGCGTCAATGGCAACCTGAATCGCACTGCGATTGAAGGCCAAACCCTGACATCTAGCCAAGCTGGCATAAAGCGCGCCTGGGGTCCACGTAAACGCGAGCAGTACGTTGGCGCCAATTACTTGATAGAACAACAAAGTGTTGATGGCGGCGATACCACCACAAAAAAAGTCGGCACATTATCTTATGGCATCACACTCAGGCGCACCAACAACGACCTTGCTCCGACTAAAGGCTATTTATTCAACGCCCAGTTTGCTGTTGCTCCGCTTGACAGATTATCCGATGGGCGTTTTTTGCAAAGCTATGTCAAAACCCAAGCTTATTATCCGATTACCAAAAGTACACAATTGATTGCCCGCGCTGAAGCTGGCATGGTAAATGGCAAAAATGGCGCACCAGAAGCGTTTCTGTTCCGCGCTGGTGGTGACCAGTCCGTGCGCGGTTATGCTTTTCAGAGCTTAGGCATTAAAGAAGGTGACGCGATTGTCGGCGCAAAATACCTAGCCACAGGCAGTGTTGAAGTCGTGCAATGGCTCACCAGCCAATGGGGTGCAGCGGCGTTTGTAGATTTCGGCAATGCTGCCAATCGGGTTCAGGATTTAAAACCGGTATACGGCTACGGATTAGGTGCGCGCTGGAAAAGCCCGCTGGGGCCTATCGGCGCAGATATTGCCTACGGGCAAGCTACAAGCGAATACCGACTGCATTTTAATATTGGGGTAGCATTTTGATGCTACGCCGCTATTTTTTAATTTTCCTGGTCAGTTTTGCGCTGCTGGCTTTTACTCCCGCCAGAGGTGAAATGTCGATTAGCGCCAATACTAGCCTGGATACTTTCAGCTATGACCTTGATAACATTCATCTGCAACTAGAAAATTTGGATGCGCGCTGGCAGCTCTCGCCTTTTGGCGATGGCAAGCTACTGGTGGAAAAAATGCATGCTAAGCGGCTCATCATTACCGTGCGGAATGATGCAGGAAAAACCAACAACTCAGGTCTTCCAGAGCACATCAAACCGCCCTTTCCTATCAAAATTCAGCAAGCTGATGTGGCCGAAGTAGTGATTATCAGCGCAGGGAAAAATCAGTCTTTCAGCAATGTAAAATTCGACCTTGAAGCCGATGCAAAATCCATACGATTGAATCGCTTGAACGCTATAACTCCTTGGGGTGAAACCGCGATTACGCTGGAGATGGGCACCTCAAAGCCGTTCCCTCTTTCCGGTACCGCCACACTCAAACAGGCTGGCAACAACACGCCTTATGATATTAAAGCCCAGCTATCCGGTGACTTAAAAACACTGCATTTTGAAAGCACGGCAATGCTGGCAAAACAGGATAGTAAGTTTGTCATTTACAATGAAGCTCAACAAATTAACCAAACCCAGGAAAAAATAACGCCAGCAGCCCGCATTGATATCAATGGTCAACTCGGTTTGGCCGATGATTATCCGCTATCAATCAAGGCCGACATCACAGAGCTACACCCAGAACGTTTGGGAAGCTACCCCGCCGCAAAACTCAACGTTGAGGTCAATATACAAGGAAAACTGTTACCAGAGGCATTGTTAAACATACAGTTCGCCACGCATGACAGCCAATGGCAAGGCCAAGCATTGATAAGTTCGGGAAAGTTACTTATCGAAGGCACACAAATAGGCAATGTCGACGTTCAAGCAGCAATCGCCAACAATATTATTATTGCCAGCGGCAGCCTTGGCAAACCCGATAGCCACCTTGAATGGCAGGCCGATTTACCTGATCTAGCCAAATTTGGTAAGGATTTCTCAGGCACGGCAAGTGCCAAAGGCACACTAGCGGGTACTTTTGAAAATCTGGCCTTGCAATTTAATTTAGTCGCGCAAAAGCTGCACCTGCCAGGCGGCATTAAGGCCGATAAATTAGAAGGTCAGGCAACGATTTCACCTGAAGCAAACGGTAAAGTTGCGGGTGAGTTTAAAGCGAACAAACTGCAATATGGCAAATATCCGCTGATGGACGGCCAAATCACTTTACAGGGCACACGGTCCAACCATCAACTTAACATCGCGGCGCAAGGCGAAACCTTTAAATTAACCAGCCAGCTACAAGGTGGTCTAGACACGTCCAATCATTGGCAAGGCATGCTTCAAAGCCTTGTGTATGATGGAGTCGCACCGATCAAGCTGACGACGCCTGCCCCGCTGAGCATAGCTAGCAATGCTGTCAGTCTGGAAAAAGCAACTTTGCAATTAGCAAAAGGTCGCGCGTTTATCGACCTATTCCAAATCGATGTTAGTGGGTTCGCAAGCAAAGGCCATCTAGACCAACTCGCACTTGAAGATTTACCGCCAGAACTACTAAATCTACCGTCAACATTACAAGGCAACCCGGTCTTTTCTGGAAAATGGGATCTGAACGCAGGCGAAAATATGAACGGCAGCTTTAGCCTTTGGCGTGAAGCGGGAGATTTAACCATGACCGTTGCCGATGGCACGCAAAAGCCGCTTGGTCTGGAAGAAGTAAAAGCCGACTTGGTCATTACCAATAATCAGGCGGTGCTTAGCGCTACAATCCATGGGCGCGGCATCGGCAGCCTTGATGCCAACCTTGCCACGACGCTGACCAAAACCGATGCAGGATACGCCTTGCTGGCAAGCTCACCGCTCACGGTAAACGGCAAAGCGCAACTGCACACGCTGGCATGGCTACCACTACCGGCCTCACTCATGGATGCCAATCTCGATGGCGAAGTGGATTTATCCGTTACCGGCAATGGCACGCTGCAAACGCCTAATTTAAGCGGGCATGTCATTGCAAAAAATCTGCAATTCACACTAGCAACAGAGGGCGTGTCTTTTAGCGACGGTAACTTAGAGGCCAGTTTCGAGAATAATAAACTTGCCATCAAACAGGCTGCATGGAAAGGCGGTGAAGGCTATTTAAGGTCTAGCGGTTCGATCATGCTAGCGAAAGGCAAACCCATCATTGATTTAGACTGGACAGCAGACAAGTTTACGGTGATCTCGCGGGCAGATCGCCTTTTGATCTTAAGTGGTTCAGGCAAAACCGCCTTGGCAGAAGGCATGCTGACCATTTCCGGCAATTTCACCATCGACAAAGGCTTGATTGAGCTTGCCAATGAAGACACCCCGACGCTGGGAGATGATGTCGTGATACTTGGGCAGTCAGAATCAGCAGCAGAACCAGCGCTCAAAGTGCTGCTTAACGGCTTACATATTAGTTTGGGAGAGGCATTTAAATTACGTGGGCGCGGTCTGGACGCTGAGCTTACCGGCGCATTAACACTGACAGGGCTCACCGAGTATCACCCACACACCGAAGGCGGGATTCAGGTTAAAAAAGGCACTTACATGGCCTATGGGCAATTGCTGACCATAGAGCGTGGCATCTTAAATTTTAGCGGCACTGTAGATAATCCCGGTATCAATATCCGTGCCATGCGTAACAGCAAACCCATTAATGCCGGCATCGAGATTACCGGCAGTGCATTTGCACCCGTCACCAAGCTTGTTTCCGACCCTAACGTGGCCGATAGCGAAAAACTGTCATGGCTGGTACTCGGACATGGCATGGACCAAACCACTAAAAACGATTACGGCATGCTATCTCTTGCCGCTGGCGTGATTCTGTCCCAAGGACAATCCGTGCCACTGCAAACACAAATCGCTCGCGCCGCCGGCCTGGATGAATTGAGCTTTTCGGGCGGAGATGCCAGCAGCGCATCACTCGTCTTTGGCAAACGTCTTTCATCGCGACTGTATCTGAGTTATGTAAAAAGCATAAGCGGCTTGTTAGATGTCGCGCGCCTGACCTACAACATCACCTCACGCTGGTCACTACGGGCAGATGCCGGCAGCGAAAGCGCGGTGGATGTGTTGTATACTTTCAGCTTCAAATAAGCCTTTAGGCCAAATCAAACTGATGATCAGAGATCAAAATGAGTGAAATCCTAATCCTCTATTACTCTCAAGGCGGCGCTGTGCGCGAAATGGCGCAACTCATTGCACGCGGCGTTGAGAGTGTACCCAATATCAAAGCACGCATTCGCACCGTGCCGAAAATTTCAGCGAATTGCGAGGCTACCGAGCCGGACATTCCAAATAGTGGCGACCCTTATGTAGAGTTGCGAGATTTGGAAGAATGCGTTGGTTTAGCGCTTGGCAGCCCGACCCGCTTTGGCAATATGGCGGCGCCGATGAAATATTTTTTAGATAGTACCGTGGGCACATGGCTTAAAGGCGCGTTGATTGGCAAACCAGCAACGGTATTCACCAGCACAGGGTCTATGCATGGCGGCAACGAATCCACCTTGTTAACGATGATGCTACCGCTGATGCACCACGGCATGATCATCGTCGGCCTGCCTTATTCTGAGCCTGAGTTATCCAGCACGCAATCTGGCGGCACGCCTTATGGCGCTAGCCATATTGGCGGCGCTAACGACGATAAAGCCATCACCGCAGAAGAGCGTAAATTGTGCTTAGCCTTAGGTAAACGTTTGGCAGAAGTTGCATTAAAACTTTCTAATTGAGACCAAAATTCATGGGTTTAGCTTCAGAAGCATTACAGTTTTTACGTACGACACAAAGCGGTGTACTTTCAACTTTTTCATCAAAATTCCCCGGCTACCCATTTGGTTCAGTCGCGCCGTTTGTATTAGATCATAGCGGTCAACCCGTTATCCTAATCAGCACTATTGCAGAACATACCAAAAATATCATTGCCAACCCAAAAGTATCGTTACTGGCATTTGCCGGCGATGACGATTTACAAGCAAAAGCGCGCCTAACCATCATAGGTGAAGCGCTGAAAATAGATAAGGAAGACAATATACAAAGAGAAGGGGCGCTAGCGTATGCCAATTTACGCGCACGTTATCTGCGCTATTTTCCGCAGGCTGCCAGCTATTTTGAGATGCATGATTTTCACTTTTACCGCATTGGAATTGCACAGGTGCGCTATATTGCAGGCTTTGGCAAGATGGGCTGGGTTGAAGGTAATGAACTTTCAGGAGACCGTCTCTCGGAAAATAAACTTTCGGCAGATTCACCACTGGCCAATCAGGAAACATCTATTATCGAACACATGAATGTGGACCATGCTGAAAGCCTAATTGCTTATTGCAAACACTTTCATGGCATCAGTGCTACGCATGCCCGAATGCTAGGAATAGACGCTGACGGTTTTGATGTTAAAGTCAGCATGCAAGAAGAAACTCAAACAGAAACTCAAACAAAAATCATACGTTTCAATTTCGACCACCCTATTCATGATGCACAATCCGCCAGACTAGCGCTTGTGGGCATGTCAAAGGCAGTAAAACCATGATTCAAAACCTTAAACTAGGCGCAAGCATTAGCCTCATCGCGCTGATATTGCTATCTCTAGCGTGGGAAACAGTATTAGCGCCTTTTAAACCTGGCGGCTCTATGCTGATGTTAAAAGCGGTACCATTGTTATTACCGTTATTAGGCATATTGGGCGGCAATCGTTACACCTACAAGTGGGCAAGCATGTTTATTTTGATCTATTTTACAGAAGGCGTTGTTCGCGCTTGGTCTGACGTCGGCCTTTCTGCCAAACTAGCGATGATAGAAGTGCTGCTTACCTTAGTATTTTTTATATGTGCTATTTTTTATGCGCGCCTAAGCCGTAGTCATCATCAAGTCGTAGCAAAGTTTAAGTGAAAACACGTTTAATTAACCGGTAAGGTTTACAATGGTAGCCATATTCAACATTTCCGCCATTTTCAGGCTTTTTTAGCTTAGCCACATACTAAACCCCTCGTCTTCTACTATAATTTAATCATGAAAATTTTACTCTCAAATGACGATGGCTATTTTGCACCTGGCCTCAGCATTCTCGCAGAACACATTGCTAAATTAGCCGATATTACGGTGGTTGCACCTGAAAGAAATAGAAGCGGCGCAAGTAATTCACTCACGCTGGATAGACCTTTGAGCGTTAAAAAAGCAGCAAACGGCTTTTTTTATGTGAACGGCACGCCAACAGACTGTGTGCATATCGCCTTGACCGGATTAATGGATACGATGCCTGACATGGTGATTAGCGGCATTAATGATGGCGCCAACATGGGTGATGATACGATTTATTCAGGCACCGTTGCGGCGGCGATGGAAGGCTATTTACTAGGCATTCCATCCATTGCAATTTCAATGTCGCAACATAATTCTACTTATTTTGAAACGGCCGCCAGAGTGGCGGTTGAATTAGTACAGCATTTTCAAAAACATGGTTTCAAATCATCGACCTTGCTCAATGTAAATGTGCCAGATATTCCTTATGACGAGTTGCAAGGGCGCGTAGTCACGCGCTTAGGTAAACGTCATAAAGCAGAACCAGTGATTCAGCTTAAAACACCTCGTAACGAAACCATGTACTGGGTAGGCGCCGCAGGGCAACCGAATGACGGTGGCCAAGGTACGGATTTTTATGCTGTCGCCAACAATCAAGTATCTATTTCACCGATTCAAGTGGATTTAACTAATCACACACAATTATCAGACATTAAAGACTGGCTCACAGTCGGAAAGCAAGACTAAGTGGCACTCGTAAGATCAACTACCCAGGCAGGTATCGGCATGACCTCGCTACGTACACGCGAGCGCATGCTGGTGCGTTTACGCGAACAAGGGATTAAAGATGAAGTCGTGCTTTCTGCGATTTCTGCGATTCCACGACATATTTTTGTGGATGAAGCACTCTCCATTCGCGCTTATGAAGATGTATCGCTACCTATCGGCTTTGGTCAAACCATCTCACAGCCATATATCGTGGCGCGTATGTCAGAGATTTTGCGTAACGGCAAACCCTTAGTAAAAGTGCTTGAAATCGGCACAGGTTGCGGTTATCAAACGGCGGTGCTGTCTAGACTAGCCAAAGAAATCTATTCTGTAGAGCGTATTCGTCCGCTGGTAATGAAAGCACGTGGGCATCTACGCGAACTTAAATGCATCAACGTGAAATTAGACCATTCAGATGGCAATATGGGTTTGCCGCAAATTGCTCCATTTGATGCCATTTTGGTCACAGCAGCCGCTAGCCATATTCCGCAAGACCTGCTTGACCAATTGGCCATTGGTGGACGCTTAGTCATACCCGTTGGGACCGATGAACAAATCTTATATTTAGTAGAACGCGTTTCTCAATTAGATTACCGTCAAACTAAATTAGAACCCGTAAAATTCGTACCTCTATTAGGTGGTGTTAGTTAACCATGCATTTCTCTCGCTTTGTTGCCATAATATGGCTAGTGTTGAGCTTTACAGGTTGCAGCAGCAACCCGCCTGCACCAGTGATTGATCGCTTACCAAGCAATAAACCCAGTACTACAAATAAACCAAGTGTTGCCAATAAAGTCCCTGCTAACAGACCCGTATATAAAGCGGGCGATTGGCGTCCTGACACATACACAGTTAAAAAAGGTGACACTCTATTTAGCATTGGTCTTGAACATGGCTATGACTACAAAGAGATTGCTCAAGCCAATAACATTAGTGCGCCATACAACATTAAGGTTGGTCAGTCACTTAAATTTAACGCCTTAAAAGACAAGCCTGTTACGGTAGAAAGTAAACCAGTGCAGACCAACAATGATGACGTGGTGATTACGCCAATCAATAGCGATTCAGGTGCAACAAGCACGTCTGTAACGAGTTCAGCACCGACAACAGCTATCGTTGTAGCGATTACTGAGCCTAAAGCCATCCGTGAGCCTTATAGCGAAGAAGCGTATAAAAAACCACTGCCGGTAGCTAAACCTGTCATGGAAAAACCAACTTCAGTGGCAATTATCGCCAAACCAGTCGTCACCACTGAAAACACCAACAAACCTAGCACCACGGTAAAGCCGGAAAACAAACCAGAACCCAAAGTAGAGTCTAAAACTGACGAAAAACTTGGCACAGGGTCTCCTGAAGATATTGATTGGGCATGGCCAACCAAAGGTAAAATCGTTACAGGCTTTAATGAAACCAGCAATAAGGGGGTCGATATTGCTGGCACCACTGGGCAAGCAGTCAATGCCGCAGCTGCAGGTAAGGTAATTTACAGCGGTTCCGATTTACGTGGCTATGGTAAATTAGTCATCATTAAACATAACTCCACCTATTTATCTGTTTACGCACACAATAGCCAAATCGTTATCAAAGAAGGCCAACAAGTAAGCCGTGGTCAAAAAATTGCAGAGATGGGTAATACTGACAGTAATTCGGTAAATTTACATTTCGAGATTCGCCGCCAAGGAAAATCTGTAGACCCTAGTAAATATTTAACGGCAAACTAGTGAAATAGTTCGCTAAGTTCGATTAAACGACTAACTGCTTCAGTATTTGAAAATCAGGAGTGCAAAATGGCCAATATAGACCCCAATAAATACAGAAAAAATAAGGATATTAAACCTGAAAGCGTATTAAGCAACATCGCTGCAATTGGGCGTATGGGGTTAATGCTGATTGGCATTACTGGCATTGCTATGGAACTATTCCGTGATGATGGTTGGCTAAAAAATGCACTTAGCAAATTGTTTGAATCGACCACGAGCATGATGTTTATACCAGTGATTATTTTTGTAATGTGGCTACTTAACCGCTGGATGACCTCTCCCAACAAATCAGAAACCTCAAAAAGTGGGGATTTACCGATGTATGCGATGATGGCAGTTGGCGCATA
>CAINWC010000385.1 GCA_903854305.1 uncultured Pseudomonadota bacterium
AAACTTGGCAGAAAGTTATGCTAACTTCCCAAGTTTATCAATGGATTATGGCTTGGCCGAAGTATTGGCAAAGCAAGCTGGTAAAATAGCCGTAGTGCCTGTTGACATGAGCTGGAGTGATTTAGGCAGCTGGGACTCTATCTACGGGCGACATGAAAAAGATGAAAGTAACAATGTAACGCATGGTGAAGTAGTAAATTTAGATACGCAAAATAGTTTAATTTGGACTGAAACTGGATTGTTAGCTACATTAGGTTTAAATAATATAGTGGTTATTCAAACTGCGGATGCTACTTTAGTGTGTGATAGAAGCCGTTCTGAAGACATTAAAACATTAGTAGCAGCAGTTAAAGCAAGCAAACCTGAGCTTACGGAAATCCACCAAACTGTGTATCGGCCATGGGGAAGCTACACGGTGTTAGAAGAGCGCATAAATTTTAAGATTAAACGCATTGTTGTAAACCCCGGCGCAAAACTATCCATGCAAATGCATAAGCATCGTTCTGAACATTGGGTGGTAGTTTCAGGTGTTGCAACAATCAGTAATAACGAAATTGAATATATTTTACAAGAGAATCAATCTACGTATATTCCTCAAACTCATCGACACCGCTTAGCAAATAATGGGAGAGAGCCTTTAAGCATTATTGAAGTACAATGCGGCGAATATGTTGGTGAAGATGATATTGTGCGGTTTGATGATAATTATGGAAGGTTAACTACAAAGTGACAAAAGTTGCATTAATTACAGGTGTTACCGGACAAGATGGTGCTTATTTAGCAGAGCTATTGTTAGATAAGGGTTACGAAGTACATGGCATTAAGCGTCGTAGTTCATTGTTTAATACTGCGCGTATTGATCATTTGTTTCACGATGTACACGAAAAAGGAAAGCCATTTTTTCTTCATCATGGGGATATGACTGATTCTTCTAGCTTGACGCACATCATTCAAAAAGTGCAGCCTGATGAAATTTACAACTTGGCGGCACAAAGCCATGTCGCGGTATCATTTGAAGAGCCTGAATACACCGCCAACTCTGACGCATTAGGGTCATTGCGCATTTTAGAGGCGATTCGTATTCTTGGTTTAACGAAAAAGACTAAGTTCTATCAAGCCTCAACCTCAGAGCTTTATGGTTTGGTCCAAGAAACTCCACAAAAAGAAACTACACCGTTTTATCCACGTAGTCCTTATGCGGTAGCCAAGCTTTATGCATACTGGATCACAGTCAACTACCGCGAAGCATATGGTATCTATGCGTGTAATGGCATCTTGTTTAATCATGAGTCACCAATACGAGGTGAAACTTTTGTAACACGCAAGATCACTCGTGCTTTGGCGCGAATTAAACTTGGTCTGCAAGAATGCTTATACCTAGGCAACATGAATTCTCTGCGCGACTGGGGGCATGCTAAAGACTATGTGGAAATGCAATGGTTGATGCTACAACAAGATAAGCCAGAAGACTTTGTTATTGCTACTGGTGTTCAATACAGTGTGCGTGATTTTGTAAATGCAGCAGCTAAAGAACTAGGTATGCCGATCTCTTGGAGTGGTGAAGGTGTGGATGAAAAAGGTTACGATGTTTCAGGCAAATGTATTGTTGCTGTTGATTCTCGTTATTTCCGACCGACTGAAGTGGAAACTCTATTAGGCGATGCAAGTAAGGCTAAAAATAAGCTAGGCTGGACACCGAAAATCAGTTTTGATGAACTGGTAGCCGAGATGGTGCAAGAGGATCTTAAGGGCGCGGAACGTGATGAGTTGGTTAAAAATCACGGATATACGGTTTTTCGTCCTCAAGAGTAGTCTGGTTACATTAATGAGTAAAACTAAAATCTTATTAACTGGCGGTGGCGGCATGGTCGGGCGTAATCTGCTTGAGCATCCAGCTATTGGCGAGTTTGATGTACTCGCACCAAGTAGCAGCGAATTAGATTTACGTGACTTCAATGCTGTGCAAGTTTATCTGCGTAAGTATCAGCCGGATATGGTAATACATGCCGCAGGCAAAGTGGGTGGTATTCAAGCTAATATGCGCGAACCAGTGGGTTTTTTGATAGAAAATCTAGATATGGGGCGCAACATTGTGTGGGCTGCGCACCAAGCTGGCATTAAGCGCCTCATTAATCTCGGTAGTTCATGTATGTACCCGCGTAACCACTCAGAGCCGCTGCCTGAAGAAATGGTGCTTAAAGGCGAATTGGAGCCTACCAATGAGGGTTATGCATTAGCCAAGGTAGTCACGGCTCGGCTTTGTGATTACATCATGCGTGAAGATTCGAGTTACCAATATAAGACGCTTATCCCGTGCAATCTTTATGGCCGTTATGATAAATTCGATCCAGTACATTCTCACCTGTTACCCGCAATTATTCATAAAGTGCACCTAGCAAAACAAAGTGGCCAACAAACTGTTGAAATATGGGGTGATGGTTCCGCTAGGCGCGAGTTTATGTATGCCGGTGATTTGGCTGATGCTGTAGTCTTAGCAGTTAAAAATTTTGAAACACTGCCTACTTATATGAACGTAGGCCTAGGACATGATTTTACTATTAATGAGTATTATCAGGCTGCCGCCAAGGTCATGGGCTACACAGGAAGTTTTGTTCACGATGTTAGTAAGCCTGTTGGTATGGCGCGTAAGCTTGTGAGTGTAGATCGTCAACAGGCTTGGGGCTGGAATGCTCAAAGCGACTTGAGTACAGGTGTAGAAAAAACATACGAATTTTATTTAAAGGAATATTTGCAATGAGTATCAAGTTTCCATTAGCCACAGCGACTTGGGGTCAAGAAGAGCAAGATGCGATGCAACGAGTTATCGCCTCAGGCATGTACACCATGGGTGCAAACGTAAAAGCTTTTGAATGCGACTTTGCTAAATATGTTGGTAGTAAGCACTGTGTGATGGTTAACTCAGGTTCATCAGCGATACTGCTAATGGTTGCTGCATTGTTTTATACGAAGAATGCAAAATTAAAATTGCAGCGTGGCGATGAGGTGATTGTGCCTGCGGTGTCTTGGAGCACTACGTTCTATCCGCTGTATCAATATGGATTGAAAATCAAGTTTGTAGATATTGATCTGAATACCTTGAATTATGATCTTGATCAGTTAGAGCAAGCTGTTACTGATAAAACACGTGCGATTATGGCCGTGAATCTGCTTGGCAACCCGAATGATTTTGGGCGCATTCAGCAGATTATTGGCGAGCGCGATATCGTGTTGATGGAAGATAATTGCGAATCGATGGGCGCAAAGTTTGAGGGAAAGCATGCTGGCACTTTTGGCGTAATGGGTGGCTATAGCTCATTCTTCAGTCATCATATTTCCACCATGGAAGGTGGATTGATCGTTACAAACGATGAAGAGTTATACCAAATTCTACTTTCGCTTAGAGCACATGGCTGGACGCGTAATTTACCTAAACAGAATCTTGTTTGTAGTGATAAAAGCGATGACCCATTTGAGGAGTCATTCCGTTTTGTGCTGCCCGGTTACAATGTTCGCCCATTAGAAATTGAAGGTGCGTTGGGTATTGAGCAAGTTAAACGCTTACCAAGTTTGATTGAGGCACGCCGTGAAAATGGCAAGTTATTGCAAGCCGCTTTGGCAAACCACCCAGACATTATCATTCAACAAGAAATCGGCGAGAGTAGTTGGTTTGGCTTTAGTTTAGTAATACGTTCTGGAAGCAAGCTCACACGCAAAGCATTAGTGCTGAAATTAAATGAATTAGGCTTTGAGTGCCGACCTATTGTGGCAGGTAATTTTGCTAAAAATGAAGTGGTGAAATACTTTGATTCAGAAGTGCACGGTACGCTGAAAAATGCTGAACACATCGACCAAAATGGTTTGTTTGTTGGTAATCATCACTACCCAATACCAGAAGCGTTTGTTGCTCTTAAAGGTATTTGACGGAGATGCTTTCAAAGCTTCGTAATTTATTTAGGTTGTTTGCAGCCTATTTATTTAGGTCTTGCCGTATTCTTTCACAGGATGTGTCAGCTAATGCATTAATACACAGCCATGATGTTGAAGCTTTGCGCGGAGCCAGTATTGATGCTACCAGTAATGTCGGTAGTTATACCTATGTTGGTTGCAATACCCATATAACAAAAAGCAATATTGGTCGTTATTGTTCAATTGCAAATAATGTATCTATCGGACAAGGGGAACATCCTTTAGACCGCGTTTCAACTTCTTCAAAATTTTATATTGATCCTTGGGATATCCTTACTGCTGGTGACTGTGAGATTGCTAGTGACGTTTGGATTGGAGTTGATGCAGTGATTCTGAGAGGAGTTAAAATTGGCATTGGTGCTGTTGTTGCTGCAAATGCTGTTGTCACAAAAGATGTCCCGCCATTTGCAATTGTTGGTGGGGTTCCAGCACGATTAATTCGATATCGCTTTTCAGAGGCAAAACAAAAGCTCATTCTAGAGTCGTGTTGGTGGGAAAATGAATCTAAGGCTGCGGCTGCTGTAATACGTCAAATTGAGGAAGAGTCGGCGTTATTATGATATTAGGTGCGTTGCGTGGTAACGGGTTGATGGGTAATGTCATTTTTGATAGAACCAGTCCCGCAAATCGAGATGATTGTTTTGCGCCTTATGTCTTATTAAGGGATAGACTTCATCAGATTGGAATTCAAATCGATACCGTTGATAAGTCCCAATGTCAAGGTTTAGGATTTGAACTGCATCAAGATGTTCAGCATGCTACAAAGGCAATGATTAATTATTTGCTCATGTTTGAAACTGAGTTTGTTAAAGCTGAAAATGCTGATGTTACACAGTTGAGCCTATATAGGAAGATATTTACTTGGAATGATGACTTGGTCGATGGCGATCGTTTTATCAAAATTAACTTCCCAAATCCCATTCAAGTATATGCTGCTGATGGCTTTTCTTCTTCCCGAGATAAATTTGTCTGTCTGATTTCCAGTAATCGGACGCTCCCCGTGCAAGATGATCGGAATTTATATCCAGAGCGTGTCAAGGCGATACGTTGGTTAGAAGCTCATGCATCACAAGATTTTGATTTATACGGAGTAGGATGGGATATTCCAGTGGTACATAGCGGTTTGATTGGGAAAGTTGAGCGTCGTTTTTGGCGTATGCTTGGCTGCCTTGTTAAGTTACAGCCATTCCCAAGTTACCGTGGCAAGGTTGCACACAAGCGTGAAGTCCTTACGCGAACAAGATTTGCAATTTGTTACGAGAATGTGCGTGACTTGCCTGGATACATCACTGAAAAAATCTTCGATTGTTTCTTTTCTGGCTGTGTACCAGTGTATTGGGGTGCCAGCAATATTACCGATTATATTCCTGCAGATTGTTTTATTGATCGTAGGCAGTTTAATAGTACGGAGCCAGTCTATCATTTTCTTAAATCCATGACAGAGTCGGAATTTATAGGATATCAACAACGCATTGCTGCATTTTTACAAAGTGATGCGGCGTATCCGTTTAGCTCAGAGTTTTTTGCGGAAACTGTCGTTAATACGATAGTGCAGGATATTGGCGCTTAAACGTGATGTGATGCTGATTGTTGGGGGGCGCTTGGCTGCAGCTCTCATGGCGCTAATCACTATACGGGCAGTGACTACATTCCTTAGCCCCGAGCAATATGGTGAGCTTGCTTTATTAATCACAGTGCAAATGTTTTGTGGGTTATTCCTGATTAACCCCATAGGGCAACATATTAATTTGCATACGCATGCATGGTGGGATGAAGGTACGCTGTTTTCAAGACTGAAGTCTTATAGAAGTTATATATTGTGGGTGTCGCTTGCAGGTAGCTTGGTAGTGCTAACTATTGGCTCACAGCACTCTTTTGATCAGTGGGTTTGGGTTTCTATTGCGATGTTTACAATGGTTGTTGCGGGTACTTGGAACGCGACTTTGATACCGATGTTGAATATGCTTGGTTTTCGAGGTGCTTCTGTACTATGGTCTATTGCGACAGTAGCCGTTGGATTGTTAAGCTCTATTTTTTTAGTTGTGTGGTTACCATCTTCCACTGCTTGGTTTGCTGGGCAAGCCATAGGCATGGCGTTGGGTGCGTTGGGTGCAAAGTATGTTTTGCGACAGCATGCACTACATTCGAAACACTCTCAAGAGCGTTTGCCGTTGTTGGGTTATAATGCTGTCTGGACTTATTGTTTGCCTCTTGCCGTGGCGACAGGGTTAATGTGGTTACAGCTTAGTGGCTATCGGTTTGTCATTGAAAAGTATTGGGGGCTGGCGCAATTAGGCTTCTTGGCAATAGGCTTGCAACTTGCAGGCCAGATTTTTGCGCTTGCAGAATCATTAGCGATGCAGTTTTTTTACCCGCTTTTTTATCGGCGGGTGAGTAAATACGAGAACTTAATAGAAGTTGAATCGGCTTTTTCTGACTTGTTAAATACTTTGGTACCTGTTTATTTTGTACTTACTGGGCTGGTAATTTTTAGTGCACCCTATCTACTTAAAGTTTTGGTCGCTCCTCGGTTCCAAAATGCAATTATTTTTGTCATGTTGGGTGCTTGTATAGAATTGTGTCGTGTATTTGGTAACTTACTTAGTAATGCGGCACAAATCAAACGCAAAACTAAATCACTTCCTTTGCCTTATGCAGTGGGATCAATCACTTCATTGAGTTTGATTTATTTTGCAGGTGTAAAGCATGTTGAGATTAGTTGGGCTGGTGTGGCGTTAGTGCTTGGTGCTATGGCTATGTTTACTGTAATGCTAATAAGTATGTACAAGCAAGTGAGATTTACTCTTGATATTGGACGCTGTTTCGTTGGAGCTACTGTGATGTTTGTGTTAGCTTCGTTTGCTGCATGGCTACCTGATGCTACTAACTTAAGAGTGGCGATTGGAATGTTGGTGTTGATCTCATTGATAGTATGTGTTGTTATATTTACTTTGTTGTGGAAAAACCCAGCAACGCTTAGGCTGCTAAGCGTTAAATTGAGAGAAAATTGAAAATGGTTATCACTAATATTATTGGTGGCCTTGGCAACCAGATGTTCCAATATGCTGTGGGGCGAGCTCTTTCATTAAAGTGCGGAAGTAATTTACAGTTAGATATCTCAGCTTTTGCAAACTATGAACTCCATCAAGGTTTTGAATTACAGCGAATTTTTAATTGCACAATAGGTATAGCGACTGAAGCTGATGTGCGTAGAGTATTAGGTTGGCAGTCGTTGTCATTAGTTCGGCGCATATTCTTAAGACAAAGTATGGCAAAATTTCGTTGTAAAGAGTTTGTTATCGAGCCGCATTTTCAGTATTGGGCAGCGGTCAATAATTTAACTGAAGATTGTTATCTGTATGGATATTGGCAAACTGAAAAATACTTCACTGATGTAGTTGTGCAGATTCGAAAAGACTTTACATTCAAATTGCCAATGGAAAGCAAGAATTCTGAAGTAGCTAAACTAATAAACCAAGTGAATGCAGTTAGTTTGCATGTTCGGCGAGGTGATTACCTCAATAACCCAAAAAATATAGCAACGCATGGACTTTGTTCACTTGAATATTATCTGGCGGCGATTAAACATATTGCTAAACATGTTGAGCGCCCACATTTTTTTATCTTTTCTGATGATATTGCTTGGGTAAAAGATAATCTGAAATTAGACTTCCCACATCAATATGTTGATCACAATTATGGTGCGGAAAGCTACAATGATATGAGGCTAATGAGTCTATGCAAGCATCACATTATCGCTAATAGTTCCTTTAGTTGGTGGGGGGCATGGCTTAATTCGAGTGCTAATAAAATTGTTGTTGCGCCACAACGATGGTTTGCTATTAATACGGATATCAGTGATTTACTACCAATGGACTGGGTTAGGGTATGACTGTTAACTCAATAAAGACATTGATAATAACAAAAGGTGATCTTAATGCTGCACATGAGATGCCTCATCTTGTGTCATATATCGTACCTCAGCTTATTAGTTCTGGACGACAGGTGACGGTGTTGGGTAAAAGTGAGACACCACCTTATGAATTAACTGTAGGGGCCGAGTATGTGTCAGGTGACTATGCAGAACCAGTATTGATTAGTAATCTGCTGGATAAACATCAAGAAGTGATTCACTTAGCCTATGTTAGTACAGCCAGTAATATGCCTGAAAATACATTGGCAGATTTATTGCAAAATTTACCGCCTACTGTGCAGCTATTTTCTGAAGCAGCTATCAAGAATGTAAAGTTGGTGTTGGTCTCGTCGGGTGGTATGGTTTATGGTGAGGCAAATGAATTACCCATACGTGAAACTCATCCCACTAAGCCAACTTCATCTTATGGTGTAACCAAGCTCACCATGGAGAGTTATGCGCATCTATACGCAGCAACAAAAGGTTTGAAGTTTGTATGTGTGCGCCCAGCAAATGTTTATGGTGTAGGGCAACTACCATTTGTTGGGCAAGGCTTTATTGCTACAGCCATAGCATCTGCAATGAGTGGGATACCAATTAAGGTTTTTGGACAGCGTGGCACTATTCGTGATTATCTTTATGTTAGCGACTTGGCATCAGGAATTGTTAGTGCGTTAACACATGGACATTTATCTGAAACTTACAATCTTGGTTCTGGTATCGGATTGAGTAACCTAGATGTGATTGAGGTCTTGAAGCCACTCATGTACGAGATTGGATGCGAGGTGAAAGTGGAAAGTTTTCCAGAGCAAGTGTTTGATGTGAAAGCGAATGTACTAAGCTCAATTAAATTACAGACACATACAGGCTGGAAACCAAAAGTTGAGTTCGACGATGGGATGCGTCTTACATGTGGGTGGTTAAAGGTAATGCAAAAATGAATAAGGCTATTTTAGATACGGGAGCTAACAATGAAATTTTTCCTGTAATTTCAGTAGCTTTACCAGTTTATAACGGTGAGAAGTATTTAGCTCAAGCGTTAGACTCGATTCTTGCGCAAACACTTACAAATTTTGAGTTAATTGTCATTGATGATGGATCAACTGATCGTTCACTAGAAATATTGCAAAAATATCAAATGCATGATTCCAGAATGCGTCTCATAGCTCGTGAAAATAGGGGGTTTTCAAACACGGTTAATGAAATTATCGATCTGGCACGTGGAAAATGGATAGCGCGCATGGATCAGGATGATATATCCCTTCCCCAACGTTTTGAACGGCAACTACAATGGCTTGAGCAAACTGGCGCAGATATTTGTGGAAGCTGGATAAGACATTTTGGCGCAGGGGATAATCGTATTATCAAACACTCACAAAACGATGATGCTATTAAAATGGAATTATTGTTTGATTGTTCTTTTGCACATCCAACTGTGATAATGAGAACGGAATTGGTCAGAGGGTTACGATATGACCCAATTTGGGATAAAGCGGAGGATTATGAGTTGTGGGTTAGAGTCGCGTGCGCTGGATGGGAAATGACCAACTTACCTGAAGTATTATTGATGTACCGTCAACATGAAAGTCAAATTTCCTCAGCATCATCAGTTCGACAACAGTTGCTC
>CAINWC010000386.1 GCA_903854305.1 uncultured Pseudomonadota bacterium
CCGCCATCGGCTTGAATGACATCACAATCGATTTGAATGCTACGTTCACCTAATTTTTCTAAATCAATAATCGCGCGTAGTGAGCGGCCAATTAAGCGTTGAATCTCTTGGGTACGGCCAGATTGCTTACCTTTGGCGGCTTCTCTATCCATACGACTACCCGTTGAGCGAGGCAACATGCCGTATTCCGCGGTTACCCAGCCTTGGCCTTTACCTTTTAAAAACCCCGGAACACGTTCTTCGACGCTGGCTGTACACAATACGTGCGTGTCACCAAATTTTACCAGTACGGAGCCTTCAGCATGTTTGGTGTAATGGCGGATGATTTCAACCTCGCGCAATTGATTGTTCTTACGTTGGCTTGGTCTATTGTTACTGGCTTGCATGCTCGAGAATCCTAATTCAAAAATGGGTTATTTACGCTTGGTTTTTTTTAAAGCTTGTTGTATTTCTGCGATGGTTCTTTCAATGTCATCATCACTAAGGTCAATATTGAGTATGCCATCGGAGTTGTTGGTGACAGGGTTCATAATGGTGGTAGTTGCACCCATGGCCATAGAGATGGTTGAAACCGCTAAATTACTGCTTTGTTTATCGCCCCACTGCAAGCCAATCGCACTCATGTTGTCGCCTTGCTCTTTGCTCACCATTTCGGCTTGGTTAAGCAGTCCGGTGATGTTATCGGTAATCGAAGCGCCGTTAAATATCTGTTTGATTTGCTCATCAGCTACTGCACCCCAAACGCCATCGGTACACAGTAAAATGGTATCGCCTTCTGCTAACTCTTGCCTGTCAGATAAATCGATTTTTGGCGGGATATCACCACCTAAGCAGCTATACACTTTGTGACGATAAGGATGTGTAGACATCTCATCTTTATTGATGATGCCCTTGCTGTACAAAGATTGCACAATGGAATGATCTTCAGTGCGATACAACAAATGCCCATCACGAAAATGATAAAGCCGTGAATCACCAACATGCGCGCAATACAGCACGCCGCGTTGGACCACCGCTGCTACTATTGTGGTACGTGGCGCCTCGAGCATTTCACGCTCTTGCGTTAACTGGTCAATCATGTCGTGAATCTGTTGTATATGATCGATTAAAAATTTAGCAGGGCTAGAAAGCGTAGGCACCGCTAAACGCTGAAAAGCCTCTGTCATGGTAGTGATCGCTAGTTGAGCAGCAATCTCACCATGACGATGCCCACCCATGCCATCGGCGACCACTAGCAATAGTGCATCTTTACTGTATGAATACGCCAACCTGTCTTGGTTATATTCACGCGGGCCCTGGCGGCTATTTTGAAAAATAGTAAATTTCATGATGATTTGCTTATCGACCTTGGTTTATTTAGCGCATAAACGATTTTATTCATCAGGCTGGGCTTTTTAGTCGGCTTGGGTGTAGATTTAAGTAACGACTTTTGCAATGAAAACACACTTTGCGGGCGCTCAAGATAATCTAAACTCAAGCATTTATCGATGATTTCGAGTAAGTTTTTTGAGTACTGATCCTTACCTAACTTTACCGCGGGTATGAGTAAATCATTTTTAATCCGCTGATTCGCCGCCGGAGGCGAGGAGCGCGTTAAACATGAATACATGGTAGCGCCTATACTATAAATATCGCTCCAAGGCCCCAATAATTTTCTATCGTAATATTGCTCTGGCGATGCAAAGCCAGGGGTGTAGCTAGGTGAAATTTTTGAAGTATTTTCATTTAACGCTTGGCGCGCAGAGCCAAAATCAAGCAATACTGGCGAGCCATCAAGCCTAATGTAAATATTGGCGGGTTTAATATCTAAATGCAATAATTTGTGGGTATGCACCTCGCGCAGACCATTAGATAACTCAGCAAAAACGCGCCGTATAAATTGTTCTGGCACTGAATCAACTTGCCCTAAAATATAGTCTTGTAACGATTTCCCGCGTTCATATTGCATCACCATATAAACGGTATCATTCGCGCGAAAAAAATTAAGCACGCGGACAATATTTTTATGGTCAATTTTTGCGAGCGATAAACCTTCATCAAAAAAGCATTTAAGACCGTGCCTAAATAATGCTACATCGTCAGCATTGGGCAAAACGGTGGCGCCATTGGTACGCAGGGCGATAGAGGTTGGTAAGTACTCTTTTATTGCGACGGTTTTATTGTCTTGATCACGTGCTAAATAGACAAAGCTAAACCCACCAGAACTCAAGACTTTTCGAATTTCATAATCTTGCAGCTGGTAACCGGCGGGAAGCGCTAAATTGTTAGGTGATGACACTTTTTTAGTGATGGTAGTTGAGTGGATCAATTGTAATTTGAATGCGTTTTCTGTTCATATAGGACTGTCTTAAATATCAAACCTAAACTTAGCGTGTATTCAGCAATATAACGTGTAATAGCTTGTACTTAAAGTTATTTCGTAAGCTATCTCGCATTTTTATCTATGTTATTTAATCCTTATTCTGGCATTAAGCCGCTGCTATTTGATAACATGGCGCTAATTTAATGGGTTTGACTTACGATTTAATTAGGAAATACTCAACATGACCTTCAGCATGACAGGCTTTGCCGCACTAGAACAACCCTTGGAAAGCGCCACGCTACTACTCGAAATTCGCGCGGTAAATAGCCGATATTTAGACCTGCATTTTAAATTAGATGAAAATCTAAGAAGCTTTGAACCCGCTATTCGCGAGCAGATCGGCGCACATTTAAGTCGCGGCAAAATTGAATGTAAGGTCAATTTAATCCATCGCTCACAAGCTAACCAGACCATGCAGTTAGATGAACACTTGATGCAGCAATTAGCCGCAATCGGTGCGCAAGCACAAGTGCATTTTCCGCAAAGCCGTCCGTTAAGCGTGGCGGACATTTTGCGCTGGCCGGGTGTCGTGCTGGCAGATGTATTAAGCCACGAAACGCTGGTAGATGATGTTAAAAAGCTTGTGAATCAAGGTTTGCAAGACCTAAACGCCTCGCGTGCACGTGAGGGCGAAAAGCTCAAAGCACTGATTTTAGATAGACTAAGCCAAATTGAAGTGTTGGTTGAAAAAGTAAAACCATTATTACCTGC
>CAINWC010000387.1 GCA_903854305.1 uncultured Pseudomonadota bacterium
GTTTCACCATAGTTTCTGGTGATTTTTACTTCGATATTCGCTGGAATCAGCACATTTTTTAAGCCATCTATCTGCTTGATAACAGCACCGGCTACGGCTACTGCATTTTGGCCCGGTTTCTTGGTCACGCTGATATTAACGGCAGGATATTCAACAGTATTCTTTGCCGTATTACTATTGCCTTCGCCATACCAGACATAACGCTCTGCTGGCGGCGGACCATCGTTGATTTGCGCAACTTCACCGAGATACACTGGACGACCATCATGTAAACCTACCACCAACTCAGCAATATCTTTCGCATCAGTAAAGTACCGGCCAACTTCGACAGCAATAGATTGATTAGCGTTAATGACTTCACCCAAAGGAGCGCCAAGGTTAGCCGACTGCAACGCGCGCCGCATATCTGCAACAGTGATGTTGGCGGCAGACATTCGCACAGGATCAATATCGATATTAACCGCGCGGCCTGGCCCACCGAGCGTGACAACCTCACGCGTGCCTTTTACATGCTTAATTTCAGCCTCTAGCGCATGTGCCACGCGCTCTAGTTCATAAGCACCTTCCTGATTATTTTTAGTATATAAGGTCGCCGTTAAGATAGGCACATCATCAATGCCTTTCGGTTTGATAATCGGATCACCTACACCAAGGTTTTTTGGCAACCAATCCTGATTCGACTGTATCGTGTTGTACAGCCTTACCAGCGCCTCAGTACGCGGCACACCGACTTGAAACTGTACGGTAATCACAGCCATTCCTGGACGTGAAACTGAAGTGACATGTTCAATATCTGCAATCTGCGATAACACTTGCTCGGCAGGCACCGCTACCATCTGCTCAACATTCTTGGCGGATGCGCCAGGAAAGGGAATCATCACATTCGCCATCGTCACGTTGATTTGCGGCTCTTCTTCACGCGGTGTTACCAGTACAGAAAATAGGCCTAGCAGTAACGCGACGAGTGCAATCAGTGGCGTAATTTGCGCAGACTGGAAATATCTGGCGATGCGCCCCGAAACTCCTAATTCTAGCTGAGCTATATTATTTTGATTATTTGCAGACACTAAAACACCCCTACTTTAGGTTAACTGCAGCGATGGGGTCCAGCGCAACTATTTCACCAGCCTGCAAGCCAGCAAATACTTCAATGTTGTCGCCCTGTCTGCGTCCAAGCCGCACTTGCCTTAAGTGCGGATGCCCTTCTTTATCAACCACATACACCGCCATCAATTCACTGCGTTTTATGACAGCCTTGGCAGGCACATAAATTTGAACTTGCCCGTTTGAAGCGTTCACAGGCAACATGGCTCGTGCAAACATGCCCGGCGAAACACTAACTAGATTCTGAGGCAGCGTTAAACGAACCGTCACCATATTGCTGACTGGATCTGCCGTTGGCAAAACCGTCAGCTGTGTACTCATTAAATTACGCTCAGTCTCTTTAGCGGCGGGAATCAGCAGCTTGATACTTACGCCAGCGTTCAAGCTGCCAATCTTACTTTGTGGAACATTCACCACAACCCGAAATCCATTGGGATCATAAATAGACAGCAACGGCTTTCCAGGCATTGCCATGTCACCGACTTCAACCATCACTTCAGCGACCACCCCTGCATAAGGTGCATTAATGGTGTGTAGCCCAGTTTGTACACCAGCCATTCCTGTTTGCGCAAGTTGCGCTTTAGTCTGCGCTTCAGCCGTTTTGTAATCTGACTCTGAACGTTCCAAGGCGGCTTGGCTGATATATTGTTTTTCGTAAAGACGGCGCTTACGCTCATACTCACTGCGCGCCGCCGACAATTGAGCCTGTGCGGCAGCCACTTGCGCCTGATTGGTCATTGCCTGTTGTGTTGCCATACGTGTATCAATACGTGCCAGAAATTGTCCAGACTTAACGCGATCGCCAACTTTTACCGATAATGCAGTGATGCTTCCCGAAACTTGCGGTGCAATCATGCTGTTTTTTACCGCCTCCACCACGCCTTCGGCAGTGAATATCTGCTCGCTATTCGATTGAATGACGGCAGTCGTGAGCAAGCTTCCAGCGTAGGCAATATTTGAAAAGCCAATTATAAAAGCTAACAGCCATTTACATGGTTTGATCAAGCGCATTTCCTTTTTAAAAAAACTGATACATCTTGTTAACGATTCAATCACTATATTACTATATAGTTATATAGTCAACATATAAATATTGTGTATAATAAGCGTATGATTAAATTAATGTGTGAAATAGATCATGAGCAAACTTGATAATAGAGCACTTGAATATGTAGCTAAATACTTCAAAGCCTTAGCTGAGCCAATGCGGCTTAAAGTGCTTAACGCGCTGCAGGATGGTGAAAAAAATGTCAGTCAATTGACGGAGTTATCTGGTGGCACACAGGCCAATGTTTCCAAGCACTTATCGCTTCTTGCGCAGTATGGTTTAGTAAAACGCGAGTCACGCGGTACTAATGTGTATTACAGTATCGCCGATCATAGCGTGTATGAACTTTGTGAATTAGTCTGCGGGCAGATTGGAAACCGAATGGTTTTGGAGGCTGATATTAAAAAAATATTTTCAGCTTCCAACCAAATGAGTCAATAACTTACAGATTGACGATACATGTTGAAAGAATATTTTCAGCAGGTTGACACGTAAGTTAAACACCAGGTCTTATAGTTGATATAGGTTTACCAATACGGTTCTCACCTACAAACCAAAATAATCATCCTAAAAATATTAGGACTATCCCCGCATAAATTTATTGATGAGATTTACAATGATCTAAAAGTATATTACAAGCAAACAAGCGGTTATTATTCCCCGAAACCGCGCTATTTACTGTAAAATTTGTATTGTTAGACAATTGTTTATATTAACAATTTTCTAAAACCAATTAGAAAACTATAGCCTGTCGATAACAGGCTTTTTTATTGACTAAAATTTAAAGCAAACCCATATAAAATTAATGACAATTGAAAAAAAAGTTGATGTGTTATTAGTAGGAAGCGGCGTAATGAGCGCGACGCTGGCTTCGTTATTGTCCGAGTTAGACAGTTCATTGAACATGATGATGGTTGAGCGTTTACCTAATGTCGCTGCAGAAAGCACTGACGCTTGGAATAACGCTGGCACAGGCCATGCGGGCTATTGTGAGCTAAATTACACGCCGGAAAACACAGATGGCAGTATTGATATTAATCGCGCTTTGGCGATTAATGCATCCTTTGAAATGTCGTTACAATTTTGGTCATATTTGGTTGAACAAAAGACCTTGCCATCTCCGAAAAATTTTATCAATGCCACCCCGCATTTAAGTTTTGTTTGGGGTGAGGCAGATGTTGAATTTTTACGCAAACGCTTCGAGTTGCTCAAAAAACATCACATGTTTCAAGACATGGAATTTAGTGACGATATTGCCACACTAAAAACGTGGATGCCGCTGATTATGCAAAATCGTGACGAATCACAAAAAGTGGCGGCTACCCGCATTAGCTATGGTAGCGATGTTGACTTTGGCTCGTTAACACGTCATTTTGTGACGCATTTACAAACTAAAAATAACTTCAATCTTGCGCTGAATACTGAAGTTAAAAGCTTAAAACAATTAAGTAGCGGTCGTTGGCAAGTCCGTGTAAAAGACTTAATCAGTAAGAAACTCAGCACGGTTGATGCCGGATTTATTTTTTTAGGCGCTGGCGGTGGCGCATTAAAATTACTACAAAAATCAGGTATCCCAGAAAGTCATGGTTACGGCGGTTTCCCCGTCAGTGGCCAGTGGCTGGTCTGCAACAACCCTGAAATCACAAAGCATCATAATAGCAAAGTGTACGGCAAGGCCGCTTTAGGTGCGCCGCCCATGTCTGTACCGCATCTTGATACGCGCATTATCAATGGCAAACCAGCGCTTCTGTTTGGGCCTTATGCAGGGTTTACCACCAAGTTTTTAAAAGAAGGTTCTTATCTGGATTTAATCAAATCGGTTAAGCCCAACAACATTAAACCCATGTTAAAAGTAGGTCGTCACAACACTGATTTAACCCGCTATCTGATAGGTGAGGCGCTACAAACACACGGCTCTAGAGTTGGCACATTGCGTCAATTTTACCCACATGCGGTAAAAGCTGATTGGCATTTAGAAAATGCCGGAAAACGCGTTCAAATTATTAAAAAGTGTGATGTTAAAGGCGGCAAACTTGAATTTGGCACTGAAATTGTTGCCTCACAAGATGGCTCAATCGCTACATTATTAGGCGCCTCACCAGGGGCATCTGTAGCAGTACAAGCCATGGTAGACGTCATTGAGCGCTGCTTTCCTACACAGATGGAAAGCAATGATTGGCAGAAGAAAATGAAAACCATTGTGCCTAGTTATGGTCAATCGCTGATTGTAAATGCGGATTTACTTAAACAAGTGCGTGAACGCACGCTAAAAACATTAAATCTTTTGTAAGCTTTTGATGCGTTTTAGTACCTAAGGCGCCATTTTTGCGGCATTAATAATGCTGCAAAACATAATGCATAGACTCTTTCCAATGTGACGATTCCACTCAACGTAGTGGTCGTTAATTAAACTTATGCTTGATCAATTGATCTAGACTCAATTTACCCGCACCACCGAACACTAATGGTAAAAACATCACGATATAGATGAGTGGTAATTTGTAATTACCAAAGCCATCTCCCTCTTCGTCCGCAATGCGATAACCTTTAATTAAATCGCTTAACGTGCCCCACTGCTCTGGCCAATGCACAGTTGCAATCGCCACGAGCGTTAATACAATCAGTGACATTGAAAAAAACCTTGTAGCGATGCCAAATGCTAAGGCAAAAGCACCCACTATTTCAAATACAGTAGAAACTCCCCAGCTGATATCTGGCGGTAGTAAATTAAATGGAAATGGAAAAGTTAAATCGGCAAACCAATTAGTACCATTTAGTTTTTCAAAGCCGGATTCTCCAAATTCCCATGCAAGTAGTAAACGTAAGAATAATGGCGGAATACTACTTGAAAAAAAGTTAAGGCAGTTAATGACTTTTTTGTATAGATTTAAGCTAATAGTGGCGGCAACAGAATAAATGTACATTTAAATCCCTTTTTAATTTAGATTTTTAGGGTTTATAGAATCAAGTTAATCGGAAGA
>CAINWC010000388.1 GCA_903854305.1 uncultured Pseudomonadota bacterium
TCAAGGTAAAGTATGGCGAAACAAGCACAACAATCAATGCAACAACCCAGTCAACTAGAGATGCAGCCAGTACTTAAGCTGCTTAATTCTGGCAAACTTGCAGAGGCTGAGTCGGCCGCTAAAAAGCTGATTGTGCGTTACCCTAACACGTTCATCTTACATCACGTATTGGCGATTGCTCAAGACGGCTTATCTAAGTTTAGTGACGCCGCTGAAAGCTACAAAAAAGCGCGGGCCATACAGCCAAGCACCCCTGACTTACAGTTTAATTTGGGTATCGCACTCACGAATATCGGAAAATTAGATGAAGCCGTGAGTAGTTACCACAAAGCAATCGCCTTGCAACCGCAGTTCTTTGAAGCATATGGCAATCTAGGCACGGTCTTGCAAAAACAAGGTAGATTAGAAGAAGCCGTCAGCAGCTACCGTAAAGCACTCAGTATCAACGAAGACCCCAGAGGTCATTTCAATCTGGGCACTGCATTGCGCGACGAAGGTAAACTAGACGAAGCAATCACGCATTTCAAACATGCGATTGCAATGCTCCCCAATTACGCAGATGCACATAATTACTTAGGGGAATGTTTACGTGACCAAGGCAATATGGAAGAGGCCATTAAAAGCTATTTAGATACGCTCAAACTAAACCCTAGCCACGCTGGTGCTAATTACAATATGGGTGAATTTTTATACCTCGCAAAACGCTTTGATGAAGCCGTCACTTATTTTGAACAATCGCAGTTGGATGACTGGCAAGAACGTAGCCTTTATTGCTTATACAAAGCAGAACGCTTTGATGATTTTAAGACTAAGTTAGATGAAATTGTACGCACGCACAAAAAGCACAACGCTCCGTTTCTGGCAACTTTATCTACGCACTATGCCACTAATTTTGGGGTAGAAGACCCGTATAACTTTTGCAAAAATGGCTTTGATTATGTTTACCAAAATAGCATTAAAGAATTAGCCGAACCGAATAGCGAGTTACTCACAGAATTACTGAAAAACGTCAGCAATGCCGACATTCAAGAGCGTAAACAAGGCATGCTTTACAACGGCACGCAATCGGCAGGCAACTTATTCAAGCGCCCTGAGCCCGCTTTCAGAAAGCTCGGTGAGCTGGTTAAGCAAGAATTTATCAATTATAAGAATCGCTTTGCAGGAGCAAGCTGCGAGCTAATTAAATCATTTCCCCATGAACTTGAATTTACCAGTTCATGGTATGTAAAAATGCGGCGTGGCGGCTATGTAGACGGCCACATCCATGAAGTGGGCTGGATTAGTGGCGCGGTTTACCTTGTTTTACCAAAAGACAAAAAAGACCCGACAGAGGGTTGCTTTGAATACGGCCTGCATGGTGATAATTATCCACAAAAGCACAACAACTTCCCCGTTGGAATTGCCACCCCTAGCGTAGGCGATATCGTACTATTCCCCTCGTCTTTATTTCACCGCACCATTCCATTTAATTCTAATGAAGAGCGCATCTGCATTGCCTTTGACTTGAAACCAGAAGGCGATATTTTTATCAGGTCGAATTATTAACGCCTCGTCGCTGAAGACTTCCCAAGCAATTGATTTTGGTTGGTACTTGTTATTTTTCAACGGTTTCCAACGGTATTTAAATATTGCCCAAGGTCAACTGCCAACTAAAATTCACATCGTTATGCAAGATAGTTATATTTATATGCCAATTTGATATTTTCACTTATTTAATTAATTTGATATTGTTCCGCATATCAATCGGGCAGTCGCCTAATAATAAGGAATATAAATGAAGCACAAATATAAGCTACTACCGCTACTTGTACTCTTAGCCGCAACAGAGGCATCTGCAACCGATGGCTATTTTGCTCACGGCTACGGCGTAAAATCCCAAGGGATGGGCGGCGTAGGCATTGCATTGCCGCAAGACGCCTTGGCCGCAGCAACCAATCCAGCTGGCTTAGGCTTAGTTGGCGACCGCATAGACATCGGCGCTACATGGTTTCGCCCGATTCGTGAAACTGAGATTTCAGGTAATCCAGGGCCTGGAGTTAATGGCACCTACGATGCTAACGCAACCAAAAATTTCATCATTCCTGAGTTTGGCTACAACCGTCAGATTAATCCAGATGTGACACTAGGCGTTAGTGTTTATGGTAATGGCGGCATGAATACTGACTACACCAAAGCGGTTCCCTTGCTTGGTTCTAGTAAAGCTGGAATTGACCTAATTCAACTATTCGTTGCGCCAACCGTCACTTGGAAACTCACACCCACCAATACTATCGGCGTATCTCTTAACTTGGCCTACCAACGTTTTGAAGCAAAAGGATTGGAGAACTTTGCTGCTCCAAACCCTTATTCAAGTGCTGGTGACAATGTTACCAATAAAGGCCATGACAACTCTTACGGTGCTGGCTTACATATCGGCTGGATTGGGCAATTGAATGACACGGTCACACTAGGAGCCACCTACCAAAGTCGCACCTATATGAGCAAGTTTGATAAGTACAAAGGCTTGTTTGCTGAAAGTGGTGACTTTGACATTCCTGCGGCTTATGGCGTAGGAATTGCGGTTAAAGCAACGCCTCAATTAACGCTGGCAGCCGATGTACAGCGTATTAATTATAGCGATGTAGCTTCGGTTGGCAACTTATCTTTGTCTAATCTAGGCAATGGATTAGGTTCGAACAATGGCGCCGGCTTTGGCTGGCGCGATGTTACCGCAGTTAAGCTTGGGGCAAGTTATGCTTGGAATGAAAACTTAACCTTAAGGGCAGGTTACAACCACTCAACACAACCTATACGTAGCGGCGAAACCCTGTTAACATCCTAGCGCCTGGTGTCGTACAAGACCATCTCACTCTAGGCACTACTTGGGTATTACCAAATAAAAACGAGTTATCATTATCGTATGTGCACGCCTTTGAGAATAATGTAAATGGCAGTGGGTCAATACCGTCTGGATTTGGCGGTGGCGAGGCCAACCTAAAAATGTATCAAGATTCACTTGGTATCGCCTACGGTTGGAAACTTTAGTTTAAAATACAGCCTTAGTAAAAGGGTCGCGTACATGGTGTACGCGACCCTTTTAAATCAACTCTGAATACACAACTATGTTAATCGACTGGAACAACTTCACACCTTGGACGGCACTTGCTGGCGGCGCACTTATTGGTGTCGCCTCTGCGCTGTTTGTACTGTTCAATGGCCGCATTGCAGGCATCTGCGGTATAGTCGGCGGCTTATTTAGACCCCAAAAAGATGATGTTTACTGGAGACTCGCATTCATTGCCGGCTTAATTGTGGCGCCATTAGTCTGGCAACTATTTGGCACACTCCCTACTATAGAGATTCATGCAAGTTACAGCGTGCTTGCGATCACAGGTTTGGTTGTTGGCATTAGCACACGGTATGGCTCTGGCTGCACCAGCGGTCATGGCGTATGTGGTATCTCACGCTTATCGCCACGCTCTTTTATTGCCACGTTAGCATTCATGTTCGCGGGCTTTTTAACGGTGTATATCGTGCGCCATGTACTTGGAGCATAAATGATGAGTAAACATCTCAGCAACATCAGTGTGGTGCTATTTGCATTACTTTCGGGCATCATATTCGGACTAGGTCTTATACTTGCAGGCATGGCTAATCCAGCCAAAGTCCTAGCTTTTCTTGATCTAACAGGCTTATGGGACCCATCTCTAGCACTAGTGATGGGCGGTGCAATTTGCATCGGGCTGGTCGCTTTCACGCTGGCAAAAAAACGTACCTCCAGCTTTTTGGGGTTAAAGATGCACTTACCAACCTCTAGGATTATTGATAAACGCTTAGTGCTTGGCGGCCTAGTATTCGGTATTGGATGGGGCTTGTCTGGCATTTGCCCAGCGCCTGCGTTTGTTTTACTTGGAACTGGCAGTATCAAAGGCATTGTATTTGTCATATTCATGCTGATAGGCATGGAGGTTTTTGAACGCATTGAAAGTTACCAAAAACAGCTTAAAAAATAAAACTAACAAAATATTACTCCTTCGCATCAACAGTGCAGTCATAAGTAGCACTTAACCATCAACTAGAGTCAAAAGATTGTCTTGCAGGGATAGGACACAATTCAAGTTTTGACTTAATAGTGCAGCAAGTGACTTTAATCAGTACAAGCTTAATTTCTCACTACTCAAAGCTGGCACAAGCGCATATCCCTCACGCAAGACAACACATTAACGTGCACCTCGTAAAGGTTGCATGAATCATCATTGCGACTCATACAACATCATTATGAACGCAAGTTTTGTCGCTAAGATTAAGACCAGAACATCGACAATAAGAAAGAAAACATAGTAAACTTACTAGAGAATAGATGATCAACTCAATACCAAACAGACTCTGCAGATTAGCAACGCCATAGAACCAACAACGGGACGTGTTATTAAAGTCGTGAAGCCAGAACATTTCAATATTATTATTATCGGCGCTGGTCCCAGTGGATTATCAGCTGCCGTACGCGCCTCCGAGCAAAACGTTTCCTATTTGTTACTAGAGGCCGAGCAAGCGCCAGCAAGCACTATCCGCAATTACCTTCGTGGCAAGTTAGTGATGGCAGAACCGCGTGGATTACCATTGCGGAGCCCTCTCCCATTTACTGCGGCGTTGCGCGAAACCGTACTTGAAACTTGGGAAAAAACAATTGCCGACCACAACATCAATGTGCGTTATGGGGCTAAAGTTCTAGATTTGCACCGCGCTACAAAGTGGCTTGAGATTGAGCTGACGGACGGCACAAAACTCACCGCAGATCACGTAGTATTGGCGATTGGTGTGCAAGGAAACTTGCGTAAGCTTGAAATTCCAGGTGGCGACTTACCACAAGTCCAATATCAGTTAGATGACCCACAAGCTTATCAGGACGAAACTATTGTTGTCATCGGTGGTGGTGATAGCGGCGTAGAAAATGCGTTAGCACTGACTGGGCGCAACCAAGTCATTATCCTCAATCGTGCAGAGGATTTCAGCAACTGTAAGGATAGCAATCTCAATCAATTAACCGACGCTCGAAAAAGAGGTGCGCTAGACTGGTTGCTAGAAACAAAGCCGCAAGCCATTGAGACGAATGCTAGAGGCGAATTCCCGATTACCATTTTTGCAAATACGTCAAACGGTGTTGAGCGCATTCCCTGCCACCGTGTAATTGCGCGGCTTGGCGCTCTGCCTTCACGGCCATTGCTAGAAAGTTTTGGCGTCGGCTTCCCAACACCAGACCTTGCAGCACTTCCGCTACTCTCAACGCATTATGAATCGAACGTGCCTGGCCTTTACATCATCGGTGCGCTAGCGGGATATCCACTGATTAAACAGGGAATCAATCAGGGCTATGAGGTCATTGAATACATTCTAGGCAACCCTGTTGAGCCTGCAGATACTGCTTTGCTTCGTGAAAAATTCGCCAACTTCTGTAATGACAGGGG
Source organism: uncultured Pseudomonadota bacterium (assembly GCA_903854305.1). Lineage (GTDB taxonomy): Bacteria > Pseudomonadota > Gammaproteobacteria > Burkholderiales > Methylophilaceae > Methylotenera. Next base: position 5,445 of record CAINWC010000388.1, read on the forward strand.
TGTCGATGATGTGTTGGAAAAAATTCGCAAAAGCGTACCGTTGCTGGCAATGCTGAATACCCTGCAGTTGCGCGAACTGGTACTGGAAAGCAATATATTGCTGCCAGAATCAGGTGACATCATTTTCAAACGAAATGATTACAGCACAACTTTCTTCTTTATTGTTGAAGGTGAGCTGGATGTTTTAATTGACGAGGATAACGTACCAGACGCCACGCTAAAAGCGGGGGAATTTTTTGGCGAAATGGCGCTGATTTCAGGCCGCCGCAGAACAGGTACAGTGCGAGCGCGGACTAGCTGCGTATTGATAGAAACACCGCGCCGCGTGATGCAAAAACTGATTGGATCGGTGCAATCTATGCGCCGTATGCTCGACGAAGTGGCCATCAAAACGGCTGTACATATTGGCATCGGGCTCTCACTCAGCGAAAAGGATCTCAATGATCTCGCAACGAATGCTACGCTCAAAAACTACGCTGCTGGCGAAGAGCTATTTCACGAAGGTGATGAGGCTGATGGACTTTATCTGATTCAGCGCGGCTCGGTAACGGTATCACGCATGATAGGCGGTCGTGAGGTCGTACTATTTTATGTGGCGGCAGGTCACTACGTAGGAGAAATGTCGCTGGTTTCAGGTGAGCCTCGTTATGGTACAGTCCGCGCGGCGATAGAAACACAGGCGGTATTGATTGAAGCCGGCCGCATGCGCGACATCATTGCCCGTAATCCAGAAATTCGCAGTGTTCTTGATGCTCGCTACATGCAGCACTTGCAAGAACAGGAAAAGCGCCAGCAGATGGAGACCATGCAGGATAGCAGCGGCTCTTTGAATCAGCAGACCACTCCCTCAAATCTGATTTCCTTTCTGATTCAGCAAGGCGTGGGCGAAGCCACCGATGTATTGTTAATAGACGAGTCGCTCTGCATACGCTGCAATCATTGTGAGCAAGCCTGTGCAGATACGCATGGTGGCGCAACAAGGCTGGATAGAGATACTGGTCCGATTTTTGCTAACATTCGCGTGCCGACTTCTTGTCGCCATTGTGAACATCCGCATTGCATGAAAGACTGCCCACCAGATGCCATCCACCGTGCGCCACATGGCGAGGTTTACATTGATGACAGCTGTATTGGCTGCGGCAATTGTCAGGTAAATTGTCCATATGATGTGATTCAGATGGCGGTCGTGCATGACCAACCAGAGCGCAGCTTATGGCAAATGATGCTGGGCATTCAGCCGAAGTCTTCGCCCAATATAGATGGTCCAAAGGTAGCGGTTAAATGTGATATGTGCAAAGACATCGCCGACGGTCCTGTATGTGTGCGCGCCTGCCCCGTGGGCGCAGCCTTACGCGTGAACCCGGAAGCTCTGCTTAGCTATGCGAGTGACGCGTCTGGTGAAGCTGCTTTACTAGGTTCTGACGAAGTTTAATGAGAGCATCCTGATGCAGCGCAGCAATATTTTTGACTATAAACATTACTTCTACTTCAAAATTGCGGTCGTCGTAATTCTGCTCGCATTTGCGGCATACTTAATATTTGAGCCAACGGTTGGTCACTATGGTGGAAGCTGGCTAGGCTATGTTCTGGGTACACTATCCGCAATCATGGTGCTTTGGATGGCTTGGTACGGCGTACGCAAACGTCGCTATCGTGGCTCGGGTGCCACACAGGGATGGCTATCTGCGCACATCTATCTCGGCACAGCGCTTACCGTATTAGTTACCCTGCACAGTGGGTTTCACTTCGGTCTCAACGTTCACACCCTTGCCTACGGTTTGCTATTAGTCGTGGTCATTAGCGGCTTTTTTGGTAACTACACCTACATGATCTACCCACGCCAGATGACAGAAAACATGGGCGAGGACAACTTGGATGGGTTATTGCTACGCATTGCCGAGGCCGACAAATTGGCGCGCCAAATTGCACTTATCATGCCAGATAACATTAACAACACCGTAGCGCGTGCCTGTAGTGAAACTTCTATAGGTATCGGATTACTAGAGCAGCTCAGAGGATATCAGCCCAATTGCCCAACAGCGTTGGCCGTAGAGCAACTGACTCTTATGGGCAATGACCTGTCCACAGAACAACGGAAACCATATCGAGAACTCTATTCCATCATGGTTCGGCGTCAATCGTTAGTAAAACGGGCAAGGCAAGACTTAATGTATCGGTCACGCTTAGGGTTCTGGCTGTACTTTCATGTTCCTTTCACCATCGCACTGCTGATGGCGATGATTGCGCACATCGTAGCCGTATTCTTTTATTGGTAAGTCATGATCCATTGTCTTTTAATCAAAGTCTCTAACAATAAGCGTGGACTACCAGTACGTAGCTATCGCACGCTGACAGCAGATGAGGTGACCATTGGACGCGGTGCAGAATGCACGATTTACCTTCCTGACCCACGTATCGCGATGCACCACGCTGTCATCAAACGATTGGAAGATGGCCAACCGCATCTGGTAGCGGTCAATGGTGAATTGGAAGTTGATGGCGCAATACTGCAAAGTATAGCGCTCACGCACGGCAAAAAAATCATGGTCGGGCCTTATTTGTTAAAGGTAGAGCCTGCACCACCGGATGTCAGCCTTTCGCTCTCACTGGAACTGGCGCACCGCCTGCCAGACGACTTTCAGTATCTAAAATCGAGAACCCACGAGCCGCTACGGGGCGCGTTAACCTTCAAACGGCAACTCTCACTTTGGATGGCGGCGCTAATTGCGTTGATATTTTTAGTATTACCGCTCGCACAAAATTTGATCCCTCAATTACAGGCAAGCATGGCGCAATTGCCTTTAGGTTTTGACCGAGTATGGAGCCCGGGACACATCTCCAATGCGCATCTTCATTTTGGCTCACAATGTGCCAATTGCCATCAACAACTAACACATAAGGTTTCCGATAAGGCCTGCTTGACCTGCCACCGCGACACTGTGCCACATATTGCCGAGGCAAAACTACAACAACGTGCGTTCAAGACTACCACACTACTGTCTGACGGCGTGCGCTGTGCTGAATGCCATCGTGAGCATAAAGCACCGCACCCGCTTGCACGCCAGGATAACGCCACATGCGTGAAGTGTCACGGCAATATTAAGGCGATTAATCCTAAAACAAAACTGCCAAACATTCATGACTTTGACCTTGACCATCCTGGCTTTAAGCTCACTTTCAGCACTGGTCCAACCGCAAAGGATATTGAACGTATTCCACAAAGTGAGACCGCACGTCTCGTTGAGAAGTCAGGCTTAAAGTTTCCACACTCACAGCATTTCGGTAAAGTGCAAGGTCCAAACGGAATCTGGGATGTGCGCGAGCTATCGTGTACCAATTGCCACCGCCCAGAAGGCAAAGAAATGCGCTTCAAGACCGTATCTTTCAACCGAGACTGTCAGGTTTGCCATGCCGGCCAGCTTGTAGTTGGCCCCGCTAACGCACCCATACGTTTACCCCACGGAGCAGAACAAAACGTCATCAATACGTTAAAAGTGCAAGCACCAAAGCAATTAACTCACTACGCTGAATTACTTAAGTCAGATGGTTGCGGCTATTGTCACGAAATTAACGAAACGGAAAAAGACGCTGTCTTGCCATGGCGTATTGTACCGCTACGTATCAGCCAAGATTGGTTTAGCAAAGCACACTTCAATCACGCTTCACATCGCAGCCAGCAATGCCAGTCTTGTCATCAGGTGGAGCTTTCAGACAGCAGCGCAGATGTCGCAATGCCCGATCGAAAATCTTGCTTGCGCTGTCATTCTGGCAATAATCCAAAACCAAAACGCATCGCCAGCGGCTGCATGTCTTGCCATGACTTTCATAGCGCCCATACGGCGCAATCTACTGAACCAGTGGGTGCGTCCACGAAGTAAGTAATAATGATCAGACTACTACCGACTATTAAAATACTCTGAAGCAGCCACATAATGCTCAATTGCTGTTGAACATAAAAATCGACCCAATTAATTTAAGGAGAATAAAATGTCATCAACAATTGTAAGTTCAACCAGTACGCAGCATCGCGTACCAAAACATGCGGCTCCACAACAAGTTAAAGTGAGCGCTAAAGATAGTGATGGAGATAACGATAGTAGCAAAGCGGTTGCGCTAGAAAAACCTAAGGCCACTACTGGCAATATCGGCACACTAGTGGATACCTCTGCGTGAGTTGGTTTGGTTTAATTCACGTAATTGATAGCATTGTTTCTCTACATGTATGCTTAGTACAAAAAAATAGCGCAATCCTGATTACACTATAAATTACACTTAAAACATCCAGTAATGATCAACAAGCAGTGCTGCAAAAAGTAGTGTTAAGTAGAGAATTGAATACTTAAAGGTACGTTTGGCTAAGTCATCAGAGTATTTTCGATATAGACCAATCACATAGGCCATAAATATGGCATTTAAAATAATAGCTGAGACCAGATAGATTAAGCCGCTCATGCCCATTCCATAAGGCATCAGTGATACAGCGACCAAAATAATGGTATAAAGCAAAATATGTAAAAGTGTAAATGCTTCACCGTGTGTCACAGGTAGCATCGGCATGCCCACTTTCGCATATTCCTCACGCCTATACAATGCAAGCGCCCAAAAATGCGGCGGCGTCCATGCAAAAATAATTAAAAACATAATGAGTGACTCAGGTGCAACGTTATTATTCACCGCAGCCCAGCCCAAGATTGGCGGCATAGCGCCTGATGCACCGCCGATGACAATATTCATGGGGGTTGCTGGCTTTAAAAATACCGTGTAAATAACAGCATAACCAACAAAGGTCGCAAAGGTAAGCCACATTGTGAGCGGGTTCACGTAGAAATACAAAATAGCCAATCCCGTGCCACCAAGAATAGTTGCGAAAATCGTGGTTTGTGTTGATGAGACTTGCCCCGTAGGTATGGCGCGGCCTCTGGTTCTAGCCATAATCGCATCAATTTTATGCTCAATCAGGCAGTTGAAGGCTGCCGCCGCACCAGATGCAAAGGCGACTCCAGCAGTAGTCGCAAGCAATAATGATAGTGACATTGCTTCCATGGCTGGCTTAGCCATATACATACCAATGATGGCCGTAAATACAATAAGCGATGTAACTCTTGGTTTACAAAGTGAAAAAAAGCTTTTAAAACTTAAGCCTACATTTTGCAGGATGCTGGTTACACTATTACTCATTTAATGCTCACGTTGTTTATCATTTTATTTGTTCGAATTAATTAAAAAAAACATACTAATGTTTTGCTAAAGCTTTATTTTTTAACGCCGGTTATTTTTGAATTCAACATGACTAAAATAACAACAAGCAAGCCCGCAGTAAAGTTATGGGCAACTGCAAGCACTAAAGGCAAATGCAATATTAGATTAGCAATTCCCAAGCTAATTTGCGCAAGGAGTACAAGCAATAGCACAACACCCAACCTTTTTAACTGCCAATATTTCAGTATACTTAGCACCAGCACCCCTAAGTAGATCAAGGTAATCAGCGCACCCAACCTATGCGTCCATTGAATTGCAGTAATGGATGCGAGTGTCAGCAAACCACCATTCGCACTTTGACCAAGTTCACGGACTAAATGAAATGCATCTTTAAAATCCATGGCTGGAATCCACTCACCATGACAGGTTGGAAAATCCGTGCAGGCTAACGCAGCATAGTTGGTACTTGTCCAACCCCCTAAAAATATCTGCATAAACAAAATAACCAGTGCGAAGCGTATGCCTAATTTCAATGGGTAAGATTGAATAATATTGGCTGAGCAATGTCCCCAATGGCGATGAGCCAACCACACGAGTATGGCTAGGGTCGACATGCCACCTAATAAATGTGCACTAACGATTGCAGGTTTCAGCAACATAGTTACCGTCCACATGCCTAGCATGGCTTGAAAACCAATGAGCACCACTAAAAATGTTGGCAACCACGCTGATGCCTTGATTTCACGCTTCGCTCGCCAGCCAAATATGCAAATCGCCAAGACGATTAAACCCAGTGTGCCCGCTAAATAGCGGTGCGCCATTTCTCGCCAAGCTTTTCCAACCAAGACAGTACTGTGTGGAAAGGCCGTTTGTGCATTTTTGATAGCAGCCTCGCTTTGTGGCACAGTAAGCGCACCGTAGCAGCCAGGCCAATCTGGACAACCCAACCCTGCATCGGTGAGCCTCACATAGGCACCAAGCACAACAACGCATAAGGCCAGAATTGCACCTATGACGACTAGTACTCTAAAAAATTTAAAACTGTTTGAAGTTGGGTACATATCAACCTGCCCATGAATATCTTAGTAGCCTTGTGATGTCTTTGCGCACATCAGCAAGTGGTACCTTTGATTGATAACTCATCATTAAATGCCCGAGTGGATCAACTAAATACAATCGATTACTTATGGTGAAGTCCTCTCCACTTACCTGAAACTGCTCAGAGAATTTTGTGACATTTGAAACAGGTTGATTGATGACGATTAAATCTGGGTAGTCATGTTTAATATGCGTGACATCTTGCGTTGTCGTAACCAATACTCGTTGAGCGCGATCGCTGTCTTTATAAAGTGATGCGTGCAACTGACGCATATCATGTAGCTTATCTAAACAGTTTTTTTCACATTCGCCTGAAACATAAACAACACTCCATTTTTCTTTCCAAAACTGTGCTGGCAGTAATGAACCATCGTTACGTTTAAGCTCATCAGTGGCTGATAGTAAGCGCGGTGGATTGACTAACTCACCCAAGCTGGCGCCGCTTGGTTTCCAGTTTAGCCGATACATCATCATAACGACCAGGATTGGTACAATAAAAAATATGAGCATCAACAAAAATACCTTACGACCTTTGCGTTGCATTTCTTGTTCAGTTAGTTGTATGTCGTTTTGCATGTAAAACTCTACTTAAAAGTGTAAATATAAATGATCAAAATCAGCCAGCCATATGATTAGCGCATCATTGTTTAGGCTTGGTAAATGGATTAACTTGAGTGATACTCATATAAAAATATATTAACAGCGTTGCCAAGGCAAATCCAAACCACTGATAGGCATAGCCAATATTGGTAGCAATTCTCTCAACAGGCACTTGCCAGTTTCTTATAAAACCACCGGCATCACTCGTTTGATCTAATTTGATTGCAAGATCAGAAACAGCAAACGGAACGCTACGCTTATAGCGACTCATATTCATATTTTGCCAAACCGCTGGCCATGGCTGATTATTTTGAGTCGATAGAGTATCTGCTGTATTTGTATTAGCCTCTAAGGTAAAAATCTTTTTACTTGGTACCCATATTTGACCTATAACCGTTTGCGGGCCAGTTGGCGTTTTAAATTTCGGCAGTTCTGTATGTGTATCTTTGCCTAAAACCCACCCTCGGTTAACCAGTACATATTGCGCTGAATGATCAATCTTTAGCGGTGTAATCACATGATAACCTACTCGATTACCTTCTACTTGATTGTCTAGTAAAAACTGGCATTTAGTTTCATATACACCAGTCACTTTTACTTTTTTATAATTCCAAGCATCTACATTTAAAACATGATCCGTTGCAGCATTCAGTGGAAATTGAAGCGCACTATCCGTTTTAGCAAGATTGTATGCGGCTTGTATAGCAAGCTTTTGTTGTGCTTTGTGATATTGCCATAATCCAAATTTAATAAATAATGGGATGCATATTACAGTCACAATAGTACCTATCAGTGATGGACTGAAAATGTAACGATGCAGTTTAAATTGAATTTGTTTCATAATTGCATTTGTTGGTTAGCGGTCTCATAATGCTTATTCAAGTTTAATTAGGCAGAAATATGTTAATAAAAGTCATCATTGTTTTAGCTTTAATTGCTATTGTAGGTAGTCTATTTTCAGCACTGTTCTTTTTAGCTAAAGATAAAACTGGAAGCGAAAGAACCGTAAAAGCACTAACCATCCGTATAGGACTATCAATCACATTATTTATTCTATTATTGATTGCTTACTATTTTGGTTTGATTGGTCAACCACA
>CAINWC010000389.1 GCA_903854305.1 uncultured Pseudomonadota bacterium
CCCTACACGACGCTTTCCGATCTGAACTAAAACCACTTAATAGTTGACTAAAATTATCGGGTATTATAAAATTTCGATAACTACTAAGGCCAGCTTAAACACATGAGACTCACCACTAAAGGCAGATTTGCTGTCACTGCAATGTTAGATCTTGCGATGCATGAGGCTACTGCCGTGAACGAAGCCAAAAATTCAGGGGATGTTGCGGCCATCATCAAGCCCGTCACATTGGCAGGCATTAGCGAGCGACAAAGCATCTCTCTATCTTACTTAGAGCAGTTATTTAGCCGTTTACGTCGCCAAGGTTTGGTTAGCAGTGTTCGTGGGCCAGGTGGTGGCTATAAACTTGCAAAAAATTATGCGGATATTTCAGTGGCTGAAATCATCAATGCGGTTGATGAACAAATAGACGCAACACAATGCGGCGGCCATGAAAACTGTCGCGATGAAGGCCGCTGTATGACCCACGATTTATGGGCAACGCTGAATAGCAAAATTTTAGATTATCTTGCAGGCATCAGCTTGGCAGATATGGTGGCATCTCAAACAAGTGGTCAAAAAATATCAATTAAACCACGCGCTTGCGGAACCGCAACGAGTAATAATAGTATCGCCATGTCCACAGAGAAGGCGCTTGCGTAAAGCTTTGTGCTAAATAATGACTAATATCTACTTTGATCATAATGCAACCACCGCGCTAGATAATAGTGTGCTGGAAGCCATGTTGCCGTGGATGCGCGCGCAAAGTGGAAACCCGACTAGTCGCCATATATTTGGCCGATCAGCACGCGATGCCGTTGAACATGCACGCACTCAAGTAGCTGAAGCTTGCGGTGCTTATAGCTCACAAGTGATTTTTACCTCATGCGGCACAGAAGCGAATAACTTTGCAATAAAAGGCATGGCTGGACATAAGCCAGCCACACAACTTTTAACCAGTGCGATTGAACACCATTGTGTGACTCGCCCCGCAATTGCGCTTGAAAAATCAGGTTTTATTAGCCGTCAAATTGAGGTGAATCAGAACGGTAAAGTAGATTTAGACAAGTTAAAACAGCAACTCACCGCGCCCACTAGTTTGGTTTCTGTGATGTTAGCTAATAACGAAACTGGCGTAATACAATATGTGGCTGCAATCGCTGAAATGGCTAGGTCAGCAGGTGCTTATATGCATACAGATGCTGTACAGGGTTTGGGTAAGTTACCGCTCAATTTTGCTGATTTAAACGTGCATGCAATGACGATTTCGAGCCATAAAATTCATGGCCCGCAAGGTGCGGCAGCGCTTATTTTAGATAAACGCGTCGATATTGAACCGCTATTGCATGGTGGCGGACAAGAAAGAGGCTTACGCAGTGGCACGGAGAATGTAGCAGCCATTGTTGGGTTTGGTGCGGCTTGTGAATTAGCCATAGCGAACCAAAAAAATGATGCGAGCCATACGCAAGCGCTTCGTGAGCAATTTGAGCAAGGGCTATTGAACATAAACAATGTGTTAAACGTGACCATATTTGGCAACAAAGTGTCACGCTTACCCAATACCAGTTTCTTCGCTATTGATAATATTGAAGGTGAAACCTTGGTGATGGCATTAGATCGCAAAGGTTACGCGGTTGCCAGCGGATCCGCCTGTTCTAGCGATAGCACGGAGCCTAGCCACGTACTATTAGCGATGGGTGTTAATGCAGACACCGCGCGCGGTGCTGTTCGCGTGAGTTTTGGTGCAAGCAACACGGCAGCACAAGTAGCAGAATTTTTGGTCACATTGAACAATGAAGCAACAAGATTAAAACAATTAACGGCTATTGCGGCGTAAAGCGCCCACTAGCGGTTCAGGTTAACGATTTATAAATTGCAAGGATGAATGAAAGAATGTCAGCATCAATTGAAATGCCCATCGTAAAAGATATATTTGACG
>CAINWC010000390.1 GCA_903854305.1 uncultured Pseudomonadota bacterium
GTATTTTTCTGATTAAGTGCAGATTTGCAAGGCATGTAGTAAGTTTGTCAAAAATGTCCGACGCTCTGCTTAAAGTAGCTAATCTGATGCAGTTATATAGATCATTACAACTGACGGCTTTTGGCCTCTTTGGGCCGAGGTTGTGTCAAAACGCCAGAATCAATGAATTGCAATCTTGTTAATCAACACAAGTATCAATTGTTTTGATCGAAGTTTGTTAGTCAACTTTGGCACAAAGTTAAGGCCACAGGCCCTAAGTAGCCATCGCCTTCATCAATGCTACACTTCCCATGATCTTCATCACGCGTTTCATGTTGTATGCCAGAATGTGTAAACTCATCTCCGTACTGACATGCGACTTGGTTTTCATCAGGAAGTGCGAAGCCCCCATCCAGTGTTTTAAGGTACCAAACGTATGCTCTATCGTGCATCGCCTAATCTTCATGGCGTCAGGCATCTTTTCCAGGTTCGATTGCATTTGATCCAGGATCGCTTCATTCTCCCAACGCTTAATCCGTCTTTGATTACTGGTGGTGCAACTGGACTTTAGTGCGCACTTCTTGCAGTTAGAACTCCAGTATGTGGTGAGATTTTTACCAGACTCCAATGAACGGTAGCGTTCTATCAACAATTCGCCTGCTGGACATTGGTAGGTATTACTCTTGGGATCGTACACAAAGTGACGCTTATCAAATAAGCCATTAGCTTTATTTCCTGAAGTTAAACACTTTGGCATGATGGGCGTAATTCCGTTCTCAACACAAGCCACCACTTCTTCACCTTTGTAGTAGCCTTTATCCGCCACCACGGTCAGCGCCTCTTTTTGCAAGGCGTCCTTGGCCTGCTTACCTATGTTCGCTAATTGCGTTCTATCATGCCCAGCCGTCGTCACTTCATGTGCGACGATGAGATGGTGTTGCGTATCCACCGCCGCCTGTACGTTATAACCCACAATGCCACCACCACGATGTTGCATGGAGCGTGCATCAGGGTCTGTTTGTGAGAGTTGCTTGTCTGGAGATGACTGTACCTCAGCTTCAATTATTTCAAGTGCTTTCATTTGCGCTTGAAACATCGCAATACGTTCGGTCAAACGTACTTGATGGGGTGTGGATTGCTTAGGGGAGCTAATGTCAGCCGCTTCTAAATCATCCAGATATTGTTGGATGTTTTTCTCCACTTCTTGCATGCGGCTTTTAATCTTGGCTTGTGTGTAGTTATTATCAGAGCTGTTAACGGCTTTGAACTTGCTGCCATCAATGGCAATCATGGAATCAACAAATAAATTCAAACGACGGCACAACTCTACAAACTGGCTGCACACTTTGCGTATAGCAGGACCGTTCTCATTTCTGAATCTGGCAATGGTTTTAAAGTCAGGGTTGAGTCTTGCGATCAACCACATGAGTTCAACATTACGATTCGCTTCTGCTTCCAGGCGTCTACTGGACTGAATACGGTTGAGGTAGCCGTAGATATAGAGTTTGAGCATGGCCGCAGGATGATAAGACGGTCGACCCGTCTGAGCTGGGTTCACGCCTGCAAATCCTAATTCCGAAAGCGCCAACTGATCGACGAAGACATCAATCACACGTACTGGGTTATCTTCTGCGATGTATTCATCCAGCAGCTCTGGCAAAAGCGTACTTTGTGTTCTATCTTGACCTTGTATAAATCGTTTCATATTTAAATAAAAACAATGTAATCAGATGGTTACATTATACAATATCTAGATTAATGTGTTTATTTCAGATTGAATTTATTTGCGTTTTGACACAACCTCGACCCAATCCAGCCATTAAGTTGCCAATCAAAGCAGCGCTAGAGTACTATCGATTATTTTCTGGGCGAAGGCGCCCATTTTTTAACTAATGGAAATTACTATGAAGTGGAAAATTTTAGCTACTGCCGTTACATCTATACTATTGTCGGCATGTGTAAGTCGCCCCATCATAGATTATTCTAAAGTTGAACAAGAATGTGGAATGCAATGCCAAATGAATGATCAAGCATGTGCATCGAGATATGCAGGTTTTCCAATAATATTGCAAGCTAATTGCAATCCAGAGGTTGAGGCCTGCGTAAGAGCATGTGCGCCACGGTCTGCCTCAAAAACAAACGCCAATTCAGATTCAATGACAATTACTAGCGGTAAATCTTCGGTTACTGATAGGCTGAATGAATTAGATACTCTCCATAAAAATGGGGTAATCAACGATAGTGAGTATGCAGCTAAAAAACAGGATATATTAAAGTCTCTGTAAAGCCTTTCCATCCACAAAATCAGGCGCAGGTAGAAAATATGTTTTTTTGTATAGCAACTTTTAGTGAGCATCGAAACATAGAGACCAATAAACAATAAAAGCAAGAAAGACAAGGGATTCCAACCATGTGTCATGAATTACAATTATTAATATACGGATCCATGGGTCTCTATAATTACTGTTAGGAGTCAGCAGAATGCGATTCACACTGAATGGTTGGCGACGAATCGGCATTGTCGTAGTTTCACTTTGGATTATTGTGCTCTTGGCTGTCACATTCACTGAATACTCAATTAAGTCTGCTGGATTCTTTGTTGTTCAAAACATTCCCGTCGGCACCGTGATCGATGGCAACAAGGTCACACTCCCAGATGGCAAAGTCATCACCATTTCCGAGGAAGAAGAGTTCAAGTTGCGCCTTGCGAAAGAGCGCAACTTGACCCCTTGGCAAATTGATTGGTCCGAAATCACATCAGTGCCCAAGGTTGCTGAGGTTCGTTGGCAACGCCTTGGCCTACTCGTACTTTTTGCACCCTTGATCATTTGGCTCTTTGCAGAGGTTGCAGTGCTCACAGTATTCTGGGTTCGCCGAGGGTTCGTGGCAGGGGAGCGTCGTGACTCCTAACCTTCCGCTCCAGAGGGGCGCTTCGCCGGCAAGCCGGCTTCGCGCCCCTGAGCTTGCACGTTAGAGCGCGACATGGCTGACTCTATGCCACCTGTTGATTGGATGAAATTGCTTGAGCCACCGGCTCTATGCGCACCAGATCAGCAAGAGTTGGATTTGCCTTGATTTACGATGGTGTAAAGTAGATTACTATATAGACTTTGCACTATATTACATGGGAAATTACATGTCACAAGTAAACATTACAAAGGCTGCAAAGCTGGCAGGAATTACGCGACAATACCTACACAGTCATTATATTAAGCAAGGCAGAATATCGGTTACACACGATAAAGACGGGAAGCCGCAGATTGATATAAGTGAAATTATGAGGGTGTTTGGCAAGTTGCATGTTGACAACATTGTTAACGACAACAGTTTGCACAATATTACACCTGAAATATTACATAAAAACAATGATGTATCTGCTGAACTTCGCCTAATGCGTGAACTCTTGGAAGAGAAAGATAAGCGTATCGAAGATTTACAAAAGGCTATGTTAATGTTGGCCGATAAAACACCTAAAAAACGTTGGTGGCAGCGATAAAGTCTCATACAATGAAGCGGCCAAGCGCAGATGGCTGGAAATAGGGCGGAGATTTGACTGGATTTAGCAGTTTGTAAGCTTGTGTCCACAAAGAAAAACAGGCGTACAATTCCAAAATTAGGAGGTTCATCATGAACACAGTAAGTGTACAAGAGGTCGTAGATTTCACAATCAAACAAGAGCAATCCGAGTTGCTTAAAAAGTTACTCAAAGCCCGTGTAGAGGAAGCTAAAGACCGTTCAAACTTGATAGATGGTGAGCCTATCATCAAGGCAATGTTGGCTAAATATGCAAGCTAAAACTTACCGCATACTTTTCACTAAAAAAGCAGAGAAAGACCGTCAGCGCGTAGAGAGTTACCTTGAGGATTTAGACACGAAACAACAACGCCTTTTGGCGATAGCGCAAGCACTTTCAAACCTGCCTACGCAATGGAAAATCAACCCTTACATTGACAGAGAAGACAACCTGAAAGTGTGTTACGTAGCCAATTGGTACAGTATTTTTTACATCGCTGACGAGGCTAATCAAGAGATTTCTATCGTTGCCATACTGGCGCAATCAGAAGACCTCGGCAGACTAGCCTAATCACCTACCCATGCCCATGTCA
>CAINWC010000391.1 GCA_903854305.1 uncultured Pseudomonadota bacterium
AACTCAGCCTCAATGTTGCGCAGCGCAGCATCCAAATAAATATTGGCTGAATCAAGCTTACGCCAACTCCAAATCGGGTAAGCAAGCAATATTGATGCTAACGCCCCCGTTGGAGGAATCCACAGATTTAAAAAGTGTGGCATTGAAACAACCATACCGATAACGCCAAAAAAGTATAAGTTGATGACGAATAAAGATTTTAATGGTGTGAATTTTGGTAGCCAAAATAAAGGAATGATTGCTAATAGCGCACAAAATAAACATGTTACCCACAACGGCGCTTCAATCACCAGTTTAGAATGGCGCATCGCTTCAATGACATTCGCATGAAATTCAACACGAGGCATTGGCTGTGATAAGGCGGAAACTGGTGTTGGTAAAACATCGCCCATACCCACAGCAGTTGCACCTACGAGCACAATTTTGTCTTTAAAAAAATGGGCAGGAAATTCACCAGCCAATACCTTGGCATAAGATATTCTCTGAAAATGGCCTGGGGGGCCTGAAAAATTAATTCTTCGTGCATCTGCCCAAACGAATCGCCCTTGCCCCAAATCAGAATGTTCAGCTTGCAAAATATTCGGCGGGCTTAAATTAGTTGCACTTGGCAACTGCTTTGCCACTCGCAGAACTGATTGAGCAAAATGCGGCAGTGCTGCAGTCGTTAGATGCGCTGAATATATCTCATCAGAAGAAAGTCCCTCCCATAAGTAGATACTTCTTGCAATGCCATCCTCATCTAATGGCACATGCACTCGACCTAGCGCCGCAGCCTGTGTTGCAAGTATTGCCACTGGTAAGCTTAGTTTAACGGCTGCGCCGACATAGGGCACTTCAAGCAATATTGGCAGCACAACGTTATGGGCTTGCGCTAAGGCCTCTGAGAGCACCAAATCGGCATCAGGGTCGCTAAGTTCTGGCTCAGAAAAAATAATGTCCAAACCGACGACTCGCGCTTGCTCTTGTATAAGCTTATTCACAAGTGCAGCATGCACGGTACGTGACCAAGGCCATCGACCAATATCATTTAAACTGGCTTCGTCTATGGCAACAATTACAATGTCTGTGGGGGCTGACTCAAACGTAAGGTAGCGACCTAAGTCATAATAGAGATTATCAAAGCGGACAAGCGCACCACTTAATGAAAGTAGTGCGGCAATTAAAATGAGGATTAATCCTGTAAAAAGGCGATCATCCAAGCCTCTTGATAAATGATTGCGAAGCTTTTTAAGTTTTAAATACACGCTATAAAATGTGCTATTAAAGAAAATCTATCGTGTCGGCCTGATTACTGGAAGCCTCAGCAAAACTACTGATGCTAATAAATAATAAAGCAATAAAAATTGAATGAGGGGTAGATTTCATCTATGGTTTATTCAGTGCGTTCTAGGCGATAGCCTTGTTGGTAAATTGAGGTAAGCTTCCAGCCAAACTCTGGTGTTAGCTTTAATTTAGTGCGTAAATGACTGACATGTACATCAACCTTACGTGTTTCAACCTCAGCGCTGGCACCCCAAACTACGTGCATCAAATGCGTTCTTGATAGCAACACACCTTCATTTTTCATAAAGTACCAGGCAAGGTCTAACTCTTTATCAGTCAGCTTAACCTCTTCACCATCCAAGCTCACTAGGCGTTGCTTCGCATCTATCTTTAAAGCGTCAAACTCAAAAATAATTTCACTTTTATCTTCACGCACGGCTCTTCTAAGCAATGCGTTAACACGCGCCATGAACAGCTGACGACTTGCTGGCTTAACAATATAGTCATCGGCACCAGCGCCAATCACACGCACGATGTCATCCTCTTCACCACGCCCGGTAAAGAAAATAATGGGGGGTAACTTGTTTGACCTAAGCTTAAGACTCACCATCACATCCGGCCCCTCCATATCGGGAAGTGTCCAGTCAAAAATACAAAGATCATATTGTGAATTTGGAAAGTTTCGCAGAAAGTCTAACCCCGTGCCAAAGTGATCCACATCAAAGTTAGCTTCATGCAGCCATTCTTGAATGGTTTCAGCAAAGACCAGGTCGTCTTCTAAAAAGGCCACTTTCATTCGTTTCGCAACTTCCACAATATTGGTTACCTTCACTAGAAATTTTAGCGTTTTTTTGTTTTGTTCTATGAAAAAGTAGTTTTGTACTATTAGCAATGTAGATTGAATTGACTACTTACAGTTATTTATTTACCAACCCACTCTATACCAATATTGAGCTGCAAGCCTAAATTCACTGTAAAAAAGCCGCCAACAAACACGCCACAGTTAAATCCGCGCTTGTTCCAGGGTTAATTCTACGTACTTTTAGTGAAGCATCCCATTCCAACAATTTTTTTTGCATTAACTTTGGATTATCAGTCGCCCAATAGTCTGCTTCAATATTTTTCGCTTCATTCATCACGCTGACAGCTAACGATTCGTCATACTTACGGATGATATGAGTATCAAGTTGATGTGACAAAAAACCAAGATATAGGGCGGTAGTTGCCCATGCCTGATTTTGCCATTGATCCATTGCTGCGCCATAGCGCATTAAACCAAAGTCAAAAATGTCTGAAAATTCGTTAGCATATTGCCAAGCAATGCGGTCTTTTGTCTGTGCTGATTGCATCATTTCAAGCAAGGTCACAGCAGATTGTTGATGAACATCGTTTTTGTTAGCACGGCCTAAACCGGCTGGATTCGCCAATACAATTGCCTGTCCGGCGAGGCGCGCATCATCAATCGTCAGATGATTTAAAGTCTCACTCAAGCTTTGTTTAAAGGTTTGAGTTTCATCACGATCTAAAGCAGCATGAATCAAAGGTGCGCATAATAAGACTAGGCCCAAATTCGTATTCATGCCCACGGCTTGCTGGGTTGCTTCTACCGCGTTTAATATACGCTCACCTACAGTTAAATCTGACTGAGCAATCAAGGTTGCTGAGACATCTGCACTTTGAATAAAGTCGTAGATGGTCATGCCATGACCATCGGCAAAAGCGTGAACATTGCCAGGTTTTAAAGCCTGCAATTCAGCCATGCAAGCATTTTTATAGGCTGCAGCCAATTGTGCTGACGTCCATTGATTATGATTCATTTTTAAATTCAAATCTTACTTAAAAAATCATCAACCAGTAACTGCGCCACATTCAATTCAGTCACGCTTTGCAAGCCTTTCCATGCTGGAATGCTATTCACTTCTAACACATAATACTCGCCACTTTCGGCTTGAATAATATCCACGCCACAATATGCGATATCAACGGCTGCAGCGGCTTCTAACGCAAGCTGATTCATCACTTCATTTTGGTGTGCGATTTCGCAGCGACCACCAGCTGCCACATTGTTTACCCAGCTACTGCCAATA
>CAINWC010000392.1 GCA_903854305.1 uncultured Pseudomonadota bacterium
ACTGGCTTTTATTAAATGTCAGTAACAAAGTTATTTACTGCAACACGATTTCTTTTACACTCTTAATCGTTTGCGATGAATCTAATACTTCAAGAATATATGTTCCATGCGACCAAGCGCTAATATCAACTGTGAATTGCTTTTGCTCAATAGCCTGGTAGAATACAATTTGCCCAAGTTCATTGCTAATCTTCACACCGTACCCGGTCATAGAAGATAAATTGCCAACGTTAATTTCAAGATAGTTGTGAGCAGGATTTGGATATAAAGTCAGTTCACCGGTATTATTGAAAGATTTTATCCCTGTTAAGGTTAACTGATACGGTGAAGAAATTTCGTAACATCCATTGGAATCACTCACTTCTATTATATAAGAACCATTCTTAGTAGCAATATAAATGTTTGAGGTTGCTCCTTGTATGACTGAATCATTCAAGTACCATTGATAATTAACGGCGTTATATGAATGCAAGGTATCGCCATTCGCACTGATTTGTATTGGTTGTGTTTGGTAAACGCTTATAGCAATGTGATTCGATTCAACAGTGCAACCTGTTTGTTCTGTTACGGTGCAATAATAATTTCCTGCACTGGTCGCATATATACAAGAGGCAGTAGTGTCATTACTGGTATTCCATTGATAAGAAGTATATCCGGTAGGTGCACAAACTGGAAGGCTGTCACCTGAGCACATTATGTCTTTAACTGAGGTAATCGTAATTGGGGTCGGAACGGGTAGAACTGAAACCTTAACTGAATCCTTCGCACTACAACCAAGCGAATCAGTAGCTTGAACATAATACTGAGTTGTTGTTTCAGGATTGGCGAAAGGAGACGGGCAGGAAACACAATTTAGCCCTGTTTGCGGAGACCATAAGTACGATACAGTATCCGATGAACTGGCTGTTAACTCTGCGCTATCGTTCGGGCAGATGCTTGCATTTTGACTTAAAGATAATATTGGGTTTGAGTTTACGGTAACGCTGGTGGAGGCACTTGCCGAACAGTTATTGCTATTAGTTACAGTAACAATGTATACTGTATAACTGATAGGCGAAACAGACCCGCTTGTTAAATTGCTAACTATGCCACTGCTCCATGCATACGTAGAAATTGTTCCGCTACCGGCTGTGGCATTTGCGGAAAGGTTGGTACTATCTCCTAAACAGAAAGCTGAGGGCGTAGCACTAACCGTAACCGATGGAGAAGTAATTACGCTTACACTTTGGGAGGCTGTCGCAGAGCAACCTACGCTATCTGTTACGGTCACCACATAATTACCTGTTTGTCTTACAGTAATGCTTTGAGTATTAAAACTATCGCTCCAGTTGTAACTATAACCTAAACTTGCCTTTAATACAACACTATCACCTTCGCAAAATGTTGTTGCCGATTGTGCATAAATAGTATCGGTGCAGTGATAAATTACTTCACGTATGCGATTATTAGACTGGTCAGCTATATATAAATTACCCCAATTATCTATAGCAACGTCAGTAGGAAAATTAAGTTTAGCTGAGGTTGCAATCCCGCTATCTCCAGAAAATCCCGGTGTGCCAGTTCCAGCAACTGTAGAAATTATGCCTGTAGAAACAGTTACTTTGCGTATAACATTATTTCCATCTGCGATATAGATATTCCCAATTTTATCAACTGCTACTCCGCTTGGTTGATTGAGTTCTGCGAAAGTAGCAGGTTCTCCGTCACCGGTATAACCTGCTGTATCATTACCCGCAACCGTAGAAATAAAACCGGTAGAAGCGTCTACTTTTCGAATTACGTTATTATTGTCATCAGCGATATATAAATTTCCGTATTTATCAAGCACAATACCATGCGGACTATTTAGCTCTGCGGATGTAGCGGCTTGTCCATTTCCCGAATACCCCGCCGTTCCATTTCCTGCAATTGTTGAAATTAAGCCAGTAGAAATAGTCACTTTACGTATTCTGCTATTATTTGCGTCAGCTATATAAATATTTCCTGCTGTATCTAAAGCTACACGAGTAGGAGCATTGAGTTCAGTAGCCGTTGCTTGGACTCCATCACCGGAATATCCCGCTGAATGATTCCCGGCGACAGTAGATATAATACCTGTTGATATTGTTACTTTGCGTATAACATTATTAATCCCATCTGCTATGTATATATTTCCAAATCTATCAATTGCCACACCATAAAGCCCCCATAATTGAGCCAAAGTATCAGCGTGTCCATCACCAGAATATCCTGATGTGTTGTTACCTGCAACAGTAGAAATTAATCCGGCAGAAAGAGTTACTTTCCGAACAACGTTATTATCATAATCTGCTATATAAATATTTCCTGCGGAATCCAATGCTACCCCAGCAGGATTATATAATTGAGCGGCAGTAGCTGCACCACCGTTGCCTGAATAACCCTGACTTCCATTTCCCGCGACAGTGTAAATAATTTGTGCATTGACTGAACCTATTCCCAAACTAATTAAAGAATAAATTAAAAGATAATATTTTTTCATTGAGTCCTGAATTTTCGCCTACTCTGGAATCGGATTTTCAGCTATCTCCGGTTGATAAAAACCAGGCAAAAATAAAAATAATAATCATAAGTGTCATATATGACAGCATGTGAAATCCTATTGATGGTGTCCTTTGTGGAATGCGTAAAGCGAAAGATGACAACAATCAATTTTTAATCGGATTGGGAAAGAACATTTCACGACTGCGGAAGGAGAAAGGTGTAAAACAAATCGAGCTTTCCTCTGAAGTTGACATGGACAAGGCTAATTTGATACGCATAGAGAAGGGGCGGACAAACCCTACATCATTAACATTGCGTAAATTGGCAAAAGTTTTAGGGATTAAAACCCAGGAATTTTTTGAGGGGCTTGACTAACTTTCTCACCAAACCCG
>CAINWC010000393.1 GCA_903854305.1 uncultured Pseudomonadota bacterium
GTTTCACGTGAAACACTGCTTTTTTAACGTCCAAATTTCACGTGAGACCAACCAATTTTCCTTGCAAATATCTAACTTTATCAAGCCTACTTCACGAGGCTCAATCTGAGTTTATTGAAGATTAGCGCTGACGGGAATGCACTTTGCAGGATTGTAGCTGCACACTACATTGACTGTACTGACTATGATTTTCGCACCTTACTCAGACTTAACCACCACAGGTAATAAACTAGCGTTTACTTGATATCGCTCTAACAAACATCCCACTCGCGCCGCATTAGTCAGTAGTGGCGTCTTTATAGCCATAAACGGCAACTACAGATTTATCCAACAGCTTATTCGCATTTAGCAAATTAGCCGGCCGTATAAATCGGCCAGCAATGCATTAGCATTAGCAGATCCAGCGTCAAGTACCACTTGCGCGGTCACTTCAATGCTTTTTTGTAAAATGGTCTGCGGTATTTTCAGAATCGCTAGTATGCGATGAAATACCGCTACTACAATCTGGTCACAGGAAGTTGTCGAAAGCGATATCTGCAGAGCTTCGCGCATATTCTATCAACCTGCGCAGATGGTGGAGGCTCGGCAAAGAGCTTGCCATTAACGTAATGAAAAGCCGCCATGCTTTCATACAAATTAGTCAGGGGCTTATCGTGATACTGGTTAAGCGCAGAAGAAACAAACCGTTGAGATGTTGCGCTAAATCGCTACCGTCAGCATTGGCTTTAGCTTCTATATACTCTTGAAACAGGCACTTTTCAAATATGCTAGCATCATCTGCAAATAGACAGAATATCAAGCGTACTAAATGCATCTTCAAATCATGACTGGCATATCCGACTACTTTATCGCATCGTGCAGCTTGTCCATGCGCCCTGCGGCTTTGATATTAATTGGGTCTTGCTGCTTAATGACTTGCACTTAATAATCGCAATAAAAACAAATAGCTTTACGTTTTGATATAAGCCTTTGAGTAAAGCTCAACCTGCTCAATAGTTTAAAGGTTATATAACCTGAATTTTTCGAAATCTGAAACGAGTATAAATTTAGGTAAATCTCGCTCTTTAATATCTGAAAAGTAGTCTAAAGCTTGGTCGAATGCTCGGTCTAAATTTTTACCTAACGATTTATGCTCTACCAATAACTGGCCTCGCAAAACTTATCAATCAAAACATATCAATAAAGCCGCCCTTACCATCAGACTTTTTAACAAACTCTTCAAAGCCGGCAATTCAGTGGCGCGTAATGCCAAACACATTAAAAAATGCATCCCAAAACGATTTGGCTTCTGCATCTTCACGGCTTTCATCTTGCCATTCTTTAGAAAAAACCGCCGCTCGGGTTTTAATTTCGTTCCATGACAGCGCCATTTCGAGCCGCTTGTTTGTTTTTATAGCTGCTTGAACGTATACACTGCAGGTTTAACAAGCAAAGCGAAACATATTGAGATGTTTCACGTGAAACACCCATTTCCTTCACTTAAAAAATTTACATTGCTTTACAAATTAGTTAATTTTTGCTGTTGACGATTTCATTCAAGCGCGCCTATAGTAGCAAGATTGTTGATTAAGTTAAACGCTTCGTTCACACCCATAACATTTTTAGGAGAGCTGTATGGCAGGAAAATTTGAATTAAAAACAGCTAAAAGCGGGCAGTTTCATTTCAATTTATTAGCCGCTAACGGCCAAGTGATCTTGCAAAGCGAAATGTATGAAAGCAAAACCAGTGCTTTAAATGGTATTGCTTCTATCCAAAAAAATGCGGCAGATGGTGCTAAATATGATCGCTTAGCTTCAAAATCCGCTAAACCTTACTTTGTACTTAAAGCAGGCAACCACCAAGTCATTGGTCAAAGTCAGCAGTATGAAAGCGAAGCGGGGCGTGACAACGGCATTGAATCCGTAAAGAAAAATGCACCAGAAGCTGAAGTAGTTGATTTAACTACCTAAGATTTAATTGCTATAACTGTAAATTAAGGCCGCATTTCCATGCATGCACTAGTGCCGTGCGTGTCTAGAAATGCGGCCTTAATTATTTACCAATACAAAATTTACTAAAAATCTCGCCTAATAAATCATCTGGTGTAAATTCCCCAGTAATGCTACTTAAAAATTCTTGAGCGATTCTTAACTCTTCTGCCACCAGCTCAGCCGAATTAATTTGCACACTGGCATTATTCAAATGCAGCTCAACTTTTGATAATGCCTCCAAGTGTCTGGCACGCGCCATGAATACACCTTCAGAATTATTTTGGTAACCCGCCAATTTCAGTAAATGACTTTTTAATAAATCTAAACCCACACCAGTTTTGGCCGAAAGATAAATATGGGTTGTTTGATCTTTTTCTTCAACAAAAGCAGGCTCATTGGCAACATCAATTTTATTATGCACCCAAATTTTGCGAATTTCTTGCGGCAACCTAGCTAGAATCGATTTTTCTGTTTCGGTAATACCGTGAGCTGCATCTACTAATAATAATGCGATGTTGGCCGTTTCTGTAGCTTGCCAAGTCCGCGCAATACCAAATTTTTCGACCTCATCATCTGTTTCACGCAAGCCCGCAGTGTCAATAACGTGCAAAGGCACGCCATTTATTTGTATAGCATTTTTAATCGTGTCGCGCGTTGTGCCTGCTATCGGTGTAACGATTGCAATTTCTTCGCCGGCAAGTTGATTCATCAAACTAGATTTTCCAACATTAGGTTGCCCGACCAAAACAACACTGATGCCTTCACGCAATAAACTGCCTTGTTTCGCTTTTGAAAATACAGAAGATAATTCAGCAATAATCGCCGCTAACTTTTCAGCCACGCGGCCTTGCGTAATAAAATCAATCTCTTCTTCAGGAAAATCCAGACAAGCTTCTACAAACATACGTAAATCAATCAGCTTAAGCAGTAGCGTGTTAATGCGTTGTGAAAACTCGCCAGATAACGAACGTACCGCACTTTTTGCAGCTTCAACGGTTGCGGCGTTAATCACATCGGCAACGGCTTCGGCTTGGGCCAAATCGATTTTATCGTTTAAATAAGCACGACGGGTAAATTCACCTGGCTCGGCTTGGCGCGCACCTAAGGCTATACAGCGAGCAAGCAGAATCTGCATCAGCGCAGTGCCGCCATGCGCTTGTAATTCAAGCACATCTTCGCCGGTATATGAATGTGGGTTGGGGTAATAGATTGCGATGCCGCGATCAATAAGTTCACCGTCGGCTTGCTTAAAATCTAGGTAAGCAGCATGTCGTGGGGCAGGGCAGTTGCCTAGAATGCTATCGGCGATTGCCCTAGCTTTGCAGCCTGATACCCGTACAATGCCAATACCGCCAGCGCCAGAGGCCGTGGCGATAGCGGAAATGGTATCTAGTGGATTAGTGCTTTCCACCTGACTTCTTGAGTAAAGATTCTGCATGGATAGTTTTGTTGATATACCACTGCTGCGTGATAGATAACACATTGTTTACTAACCAATATAATACTAAGCCAGCTGGGAAGAAGAAGAAAAATACGCTAAATACCACTGGCATAATTTTCATCACTTTTGCCTGCAATGGGTCTGTAGGTGGTGGGTTTAAATAGGTTTGGATAATCATGGTTGCACCCATGAGGATAGGTAAGATGTAATAAGGATCTATCGCTGACAGATCATGAATCCAACCAAA
>CAINWC010000394.1 GCA_903854305.1 uncultured Pseudomonadota bacterium
CAGTACACTATTCAAACACTGTGTGTTGTAAGTTCATTTTGGTGTATTTTTAGTTAGGGCATTTGTGTAGTGATGGCAGTGAATAAAGCAATAACATATCTACTTTTAGCGTCAATTACGCTGTTGCCTTGGAATGCGACGGCCGTGAACAGCTACAGTTTTAGTAATTTTCTTGCAAAACCTTTTCGTTCAAAACAGAAGTTAAGCGGCGTTAAAGACCTTGCGGAAAGTTTATTAGTGAAGAGTTTACTTGAAATTACGCAAGGTAAAAACCAGCAAGCGCTTGCTACCATCGACCAACTATTATTAGCTAAACCCAATTTTAAACTGGCCAATCTAGTACGTGGCGACTTACTAATGGCGCAAGGTAAATATTTACAAGCTTTTGGTAACGCAGACAATAAACCAACAGCCGCAGTGCATGATTTACAAGATGAGGCACGTGTACGCATTGAACGTTACTTATCAAATGAAAATCTAGACAAACTTCCGAATCTATTATTAGCGCCAAATGATCAGCAAAGCCATGTGATTGTAGTGGACACGGATAAATCACGCCTCTATTTATATAAAAATGAACATGGCAATTTGACTTATGTAGCTGACTATTACATTACAGTGGGTAAAAATGGTGTTGAGAAGCAAGTTGAGGGTGATAAGCGCACACCAGTCGGCGTTTATTTTGCAGGACAGAAATTAACTCAACCATTGGCTGATGTTTATGGCGACGCGGCTTATCCGCTCAATTACCCAAACGAATGGGATATACAACACGGCAGAAAAGGTTCTGGCATTTGGTTACATGGCACGCCAAGCAACACGTATAGCCGCCCACCACGAGCAAGTGATGGTTGTGTGGTCCTCACGAATGAAGATATAAAAACACTGAACCCTATTTTACAAGCTGGCAAGACACCTATAATTATCGCAAATAATCTAAAATGGCTTGATGCAAATCGTGTATCGTCTGATAAAGAAACGTTGAGGAATGCCGTAGATAGCTGGCTAAATGACTGGAAATCACAAAACACATCTAAGTATCTTTCACATTACTCACACGACTTTTCAAGTAATGGAATCAATTACCAACAATGGTCAGACCACAAGTTAAGCGTTCAGGCGGGTAAATCTAATGTTGAAATATCCTTATCGGGCATGAGTATGTTTGCTTATCCAGATACCGATAAGAAACTAGTTGTTGTAGATTTTATGCAAGACTTCAAAAGTTCTAACTTAAGTAATAAAATGCAAAAACGCCAATACTGGATACAAGAAAATAATGTATGGAAAATTATTTATGAAGGCTCTGCATAATCACATTTAGATTTTTTGTAGTAAAAGACTGGCCGAGTTACATTGAAAACTGAGCGATGTGCTTGATTTACAATTAAATAATCCCCTATTAGGTTTTAATCAAAAAGGAAAAATATGCGTCAAATATACAATGTAATATTACTGACTTTATTGAGTAGTGCTGCCCTTATAAGCAATACTGCATTTGCTGCAAACCCACAAGTTTCTGTTGAAACCAATCGCGGTGACTTTATTGTAGAGCTTTATCCAGACAAAGCACCTAAAACAGTAGCCAACTTCTTGCAATACGTGAACTCAGGTTTTTACAAAGACACCATATTTCACCGAGTGATTAATCGTTTTATGATACAAGGTGGTGGATTCACTGCAGACATGTCAGAAAAACCAACACGCGCACCAATCGTTAATGAGGCTGGCAATGGCCTGTTGAATGAAATTGGTACGCTGGCAATGGCAAGAACTGGCGACCCGGATTCTGCCACTGCACAGTTTTTTATCAATCTTGAAAACAACCAGTTTCTTAACTACCAAAGCCCAGATCCGCAACTAATCGGTTATTGTGTATTTGGGCGCGTATTAAAAGGTATGGATGTCGTGCGTGAGATCGCCTCCACGCCTACTGGCAACGCAGGACCATATAGCGATGTACCAAAATCTCCCATTAAAATTATGCAGGTTAAATTACTCACTAAGCCTATGTAATTCACTACATCATTTAAGCGGCAGATTAATTAAATCTGCGTTTACTTGGATGACAAGATTTTATTTTCACTATTTATTAAGGATATTTTGTGGTTAAACTACTTACAAACTTTGGCGAGATTACTTTAGAACTTGATGCTGGAAAAGCACCGATTACTACGGCTAACTTTTTACAATACGTAGACAACGGCTTTTACAACGGTACAATTTTTCACCGCGTGATTGATGGCTTTATGATTCAAGGTGGTGGCTTTGATGCATCAATGAACCAAAAAGAATCTGCTGATGAGATTAAAAATGAAGCGGACAATGGTTTGAAAAACGACAAATACACGGTTGCAATGGCACGTACATCAGCGCCACATTCTGCAAGCAGCCAGTTTTTCATTAATGCAGGTGACAATGACTTTCTTAACCATACGTCACAGACAAGCAGCGGCTGGGGCTACTGCGTTTTTGGTAAAGTAGTGGCAGGCATGGATGTCGTTGATAAAATCAGACAAGTAGCGACAACCAGCCGCAAAGGTCATCAAGACGTGCCTGTTGAAAATGTGGTGATTGAAACCGCCACTCGCGCTTAGTTAAACATTCTGTAGCATATGAAAAATGTCGGGGATAACTTAGCTTCCAGCTTATTTAACCCTGACTTATTTAGCCCGATCATATTTATCTCAGATTTACATTTGTGCGCCAGTCGACCACAAATTACCACGGCTTTTCTAGATTTCCTTCAAAATACCGCAATAAAGGCTAATTCGCTCTATATATTAGGCGACTTATTCGAGTATTGGGCTGGAGATGATGACGTAACTGACGCACATCATCAATCAGTGATTACTGCGTTCCACACACTCGCCAATAGCGGCGTTAAAATCTATTTCATGCATGGCAATCGTGACTTTTTAATTGCTGAAAATTTTAGCAAATATACACAAATCACACTATTACAAGATCCTGCATTGATTGACCTATATGGTAAAAAAGCATTATTAAGTCATGGAGATGCGCTATGTACTGATGATGTTGCCTATCAAAATTTTCGCCTCCTAGTTAGAAGTCCTGAATGGCAATCTGAATTTCTAAACCAGTCACTGGAATCAAGAAAGCAACAAATTGAAAACATTAGGTTACGTAGTGAGCAGGAAAAATCACAAAAATCCATGCTGATAATGGATGTTAACCAAGAGGCCGTTGAGGCTTTATTAATGGCCTACGATTATCCAGAATTGTTGATTCATGGACATACGCACAGACCAAATGAACACCATATTCAACTTAACGGACACAACATTACTCGATGGGTGTTAGGCGATTGGTATGAGCAAGGAAGCTATTTGGCATGTGATCAAAACGGCTGTCAATCCATATGCTTAGCAGAAATTAAAATTAAACCTTAGCGGGTTGTTACAACGCGTTACGCTTGATAGCCAGGTATATTTGTTTCATCAACATCATCAATCTGCTCTGGCTCTAAGAACTGCAGCGCATATTTTAAATAAACTTTTTCTCTAACAAAGATATCAAACAAGTCTGGATCAATATGATGATCCACTTTCATCTTGCCTAAAATATGTAATGATTCTGACAGCGTTTTAGCTTTTTTGTATGGTCGATCTTTTGATGTAAGCGCTTCAAAAATATCCGCAATCCCCATCACACGCGCAGGTATCGACATCTGCTCACGAGTTAATCCTTTAGGGTACCCTCTGCCATCCATACGCTCATGGTGCCCACAAGCATACTCTGGTACACGTTTCAAACCCTTTGGATATGGCAATGAATCCAACATATTAATCGTAACAACAATATGATTGTTGATGATTTCTCGCTCCTCACCAGTGAGTGTGCCACGAACAATACTGAGATTGTAAACTTCATTTTCACTTAAAAAATCTTCAGCATGTCCATTTGCGCCCACAATTGACATTGAAGCAATATCACATACACGCTGCTGATCTTCGAGCGTCATATGCTCACTACCAAAGTTAGATTTTCGTAGAAACTCTCTATCTTCATCACACTTCACTTTAAACGCCTCAAGCGCTGCGGCTAGCTTAACGTAATCATTTTTCTGACCAAACTTTAACGCCTCTACTTGCTTCTTAAGAGAGTCACACTCTGCTTGTGTTTTAAGCAATTCAAAACGTTGGTCCAGCAATGTAATCCGGTCGAAGATTGACGATAATTTTGTTGGCTTATCCATCACCGACTCAGGCGTAGTGACTTTACCGCAATCATGTAACCAACCAGCGATTTTTAACTCGTAAAACTCTTTTTCGTTCAAGGTGAAGTCTTTAAGCGGGCCAGTTTTAGTATCAATTGCGGCCTGCCCTAACATCATCGTCAGTTCAGGAACACGTCGACAATGGCCACCTGTATAGGGAGACTTTTGGTCAATCGCTTCTGCCATCAGCTCAATAAAAGCTTCAAACAAACCTTTTAAGCCTTCTATTAAATTATGATTAGTCAGTGCAACAGCAGCTTGTGAGGCCAGTGACTCCACTAAACTTTGATTGGCTGCAGAAAAGGGAATAATTTTTTGTGTATCGAGATCAATGGCATTAATAAGCTGTAGCACACCAATCACTTCCTCCTCATGATTTTTCATGGGAATCGTTAAAAATGATTGTGAGTGATAGCCTGTTTTCTCATCAAACTTACGCGTACCCGTAAAGTCAAAATTTTGCGCTTCATAAGCATTTTCAATATTGACTGTTTTATCATTCAAGGTTGCGTATGCAGCCACGGTTGTTAAATTTGGGCTACCATCCTCTAAATATAAGGGTAAGGGTAAGAATGCAATCTCTTTACCCGTTGTACCACCCATTGCAATATTGAGCGTTTTATTGCTCATGATCTCAAACTTAAGATGCTTGTCATCGGTGACAGTATAGAGCGTACCACCATCGGCATTGGTGACTTCTTGAGCCCCCAACAAGATCATTTCTAACAGTCGATTATTGTCGCGCTCGGCAGATAGCGCTACACCGATGGCGTTAATTCGTTCAAGACGTTTGAGTAAATAAGGGCGCTGTTGGTCTGTCATATTTGTTTGGCAGTATTTAAGATGAAGTCAAAAGAAAAAAAGTAATCTCAATGAGATGCCATATATTAAATTGGATTTTTAATTTTAAATTCTAGATTAAGTTTTATCTAGATAAAACTCCATTTTAACTCCCGCAAGCTCAATCACATCATGGTCTTTAAGTACTACGGCTTGCGCGCCAGTTGAGAAACCATTGACGACTGGGAATACTTTGCCTTCAACATGCGTAATAAAATAACCATTAGAACGCTTGGTAATCACAGCAACCTGTACACCTGCTTTTCCTAGTGTGGTAAGCGCTTTATTCAAAACGAGCTCACGCCCAACACTTGAGCCATTTAATACTTGTATTCTGCCAAGTATACTTGCAACGGCATCAGATACTGCATGAGATAAGGGCTTTATTGCAGAGGCAGGAGAAATAGATTCAGAAGTTGGCGTAGGAATAGGTGCTGGCGCTAACTTACGCTCCATTACTTTCATTTCCGAGGGTCGAATCATCATGGTTTTTTCAAAGTCAGCGCCACGGGATACCACACCTGAATTAACAGTGGCCACCTCATTGATATACTTTAGTTGGTATTTTCCGAACTCAACGATGTCTCCATGCTGTAGAAAATGCTTCTTGACTAGTTGATCATTGACTAATGTTCCGTTAGTGCTCGCTAAATCCTCAACATAATAATCATTATCAACTTTTGAAATCGCCGCATGCTCGCCACTCACAGCCAAATTATCAATATGAATATCATTCGTAGGCCTACGCCCAATTGTGACACGTGTTTTATCGAGTGGATATTCGTTTAAAAATGCATTATCTAGAGAAAGAATAAGCTTTGCCATCATCGACCCTACGATTTAACCAACCAATAAAATTATCAACACCTAAACCTGCAAACCAAGGCCGTATGTGCTCAAAAGACTTATTTACGCGCACCAGTATGACAGAAATATTATCTTTACCGCCATTATCATTCGCCATTTGCACTAGCATTTTTGCCGCATTCGCTAAATTTGATGATAATGTATTGAGTGTTGTTTGAATAACATCGTCTTCAACTAAGTCACTTAAGCCATCTGAACACAAAAGATAAATATCAGCGACTTCTACATCATATTCATTCAATTCCAGCTCAACTTCTGCATCTATCCCCAGTGCGCGCGTCACTAAGTGTTTATTCACAGAAAATTTAGCCTGTTCAACTGTAATCAAACCAGATTTAATTTGTTCTTGTAGTAATGAGTGATCCTCAGTAATCTGCACAAGCACTTGATTGCGCAAACGGTACATACGCGAATAACCTATATGTCCGACCAAAAGTTTATTGTTGGTAAATAATCCCACCACCAATGTAGTACCCATGCCAGCGCATTGCGGTTGTGCCTGTGCTACATTATAAATAGCCTCATTAGCCCTATTAACCGCGTCTATTATTAACTGCGCTTCAGCTTGTTTATTAAGCAATATATCCAACTGGCCAGGCTTTTGATGTGACATGGCTTCTTTTAATTCCGCTGTAATACTAAGCACAGCAATTTCACTAGCCACTTCACCTGCGTTATATCCACCCATCCCATCTGCAAGTACCACA
Source organism: uncultured Pseudomonadota bacterium (assembly GCA_903854305.1). Classification (GTDB taxonomy): domain Bacteria; phylum Pseudomonadota; class Gammaproteobacteria; order Burkholderiales; family Methylophilaceae; genus Methylotenera. Next base: position 6,655 of record CAINWC010000394.1, read on the forward strand.
AAACCCATGGCATCGTCACTAGCAATTGCGTCCTCATTATGGTCGCGTTGCAGCCCTACATCGGTTAAGCGGACAATATCCAATACATGGTTCAAGTGCATAGTTAAGTTGTGTGTCCAATACAGCATTTCAATTCACTGGATACTTTACACTTCATATTATGCTCAATCATATAAGAAAAGATTGCTTAAGCCTTATTAAACTGGCGTTTACGCTAAAATTGAAATCCAAGCGATTACTTATCAATGCAATATTTACTTGCTTAGTTTTATTAAAGTTTTCTTATTGCTGAGACTTTGCACATGACGACCGTTGAATCTAATGACACTTAACGTCTTATGCTATCTACTTCGCTTGTACGAACATCAGCGGCCAGTTTATCTAACACGCCATTGATATATTTATGGCCATCAGTACCGCCATATAACTTAGCGAGCTCAACACCTTCATTAATCACAACGCGATATGGAATGCTCAAATCAAACATCAACTCACATCCTGAAACACGTAAAATGGCGTGTTCAACTGGACTTAACTCCGTGATTTTTCGATCAATAAAATTGGCTAACTTAGCATCCAGCTCATCAGCTCGAGTCGTTACCGCCTCTAGCAAGTGCTTGAAGTAAGCCTCATCGGCTTTGCTATACTCAGGGTCTTCAGTCATATCACGAAGAATCGGACCTAATTCAGACTGATTCAACATACTGCGATAAACTGCTTTTACGGCAAGTTCACGAGATTTTCTACGATTTTGGCCACCAGTACGTTTACCAAAGTCTTTTTTAGCAACCGCTTTTTTGACATGACTTTTACTTAAGTCATCTTTCTTAGCCTCATCCGCAACCAAGCTAGTTAACACGACGTTAACAACTTCTGTGCTTTCAGCTTCCGGCTGATTTTGATCGATCATAGCGCTCTTACCAAATTAGCCATTTCAACAGCGACTTGCGCAGCTTCAGCACCTTTGATGTGCATACGTGCCAAGGCTTGATCATCATCTTCAGTGGTCAGTACCGCGTTGGCAACCGGCACACCAGTATTAAATTGTACTTCAGAAATTCCACGCGCTGATTCATTTGAAACCACTTCAAAGTGGTAGGTTTCACCACGGATAATTGCACCCAGTGCGATGAGTGCATCAAACTTCTCACTGAGTGCCATGTGTTGCAAGATTAAGGGTGATTCTAAGGCGCCAGGCACAGTCACAATCGTAATATCATCACTCGCGACACCCAGTGCTAACAACTCACTTTTGCATGCACTTAATAACCCATCACCAATATCACTATTAAATCTGGAAAGCACCACACCAACTTGCAGCCCTTTTCCGTCTAAATTCTTCTCTATCTCTCTCACGTTACATCCTTAATCGCTATTGCAAATTACATAAAAACGTATTTTACCGCATAACGCTCTGATGATTTAGTAAAAATAGCTTAGGCGAATAATCCCCACGCTTTTTGTATGGTGCTCCAAATACCGTAACTAATTGGAATAAGCACTAAAGCCCAGGCAATCATCACTAATATTGGATTGCTGACTGACTGCACAGTGCCATTACCAGAGCTATTGCTATTATTTGCTGTAGTTGATTTTTCATGCGCTAACTGACGTTCGGCTTCAAGCTCGGCATCTGTCATGTAGAACTTTTCTGCAACGGGTTTAACTAGAAGGTTTGCAATAAAACCTACCACCAACATGCCTGCCAATACCAAGAAAATGGGCGCATAAATCTGATCAAACGGCACCTTAGCTTCTAAGCGTGTATCGTGCATATAATTCACCACCACTGGCCCTAGAATACCAGCTGTGGACCATGCCGTAAGCAAGCGCCCGTGAATCGCACCGACAAATTGCGTGCCGAACATATCGGCCAAATAAGCGGGGATCGTAGCGAATCCACCGCCATACATCGAGGCAATCACACAAAAGCAGCCTACAAATAAGGCTAATGACTTTAAGCCCGCAGCATAGGTTGCAGCGCAATACATGATTGCACCTAGAATAAAGAAAATATAATAAGTGCGTTTACGGCCTAACTTATCAGATGAGGTTGCCCATGCAAAACGGCCAAAAATATTAAATAATGAAATAAGCCCGACAAAGCCCGCACCTACGGCAGCAACGGTTTTCGTCAAGGCTTCATCTTTTTTAATATCAGCAAAACCGATGTCAGCATGGCCAATCAACGCGCCGCCAAAGGTTTCCTGCAACATCGGTGCAGCAGCGCCAATAATGCCAATACCTGCAGATACATTCATACACAAGACTAGCCACAGCAACCAAAACTGCGGTGTTTTGTGCGCGTTGTTAAGATGCACATGTTTAGATGAAATCATGGCATTGTTTTGCGTTGCTGGTGGTGTCCAATTAGCCGGCTTCCAACCAGTAGGGGGCACGCGGTAGCTTAAAGAACCCCACAACATAAACACGAAGTAAATCGCGGCGAGTGCAACGAATGTTTGCCAAACACCGGCACTAGCTGATGTAGCAAAATAACCCATCAACTTGGTAGCAAGCGGCGAACCTATCATCGCACCTCCGCCAAAACCCATAATCGCCATACCTGTAGCCATACCGCGACGATCAGGAAACCACTTAATTAGCGTAGAAACAGGTGAAATATAACCTAAACCCAACCCAATCCCACCAATGACACCACTACCCAGCCACATTAGCCATAACTGGTGTGCATACACGCCATAGGCCGAAATAAGCAAGCCGCCGCACCATAACAGCATAGAAACAAAACCGGCCTTGCGTGGCCCTTCACGTTCTAGCCAGCCGCCCCATAATGCTGCAGAACAACCCAGCAACACAAAAAACAAGGTAAACATCCAACCTAAATCAAATTGTGTCCAATTACAATCCGTTGCAAATAACGCTTTTGCGGTACCTGCCAATTTTTCTGGTAAATTCGTAGCGCCTGCGGCACAGGCTACTAGCGGCTTTCCATCGACACCCGTCAGTGCATTGCCTAATGGTTTCCAAAAAACGCTAAAGCCATAGGCCATACCAATAGACAAATGTACAGCCAATGCGGCTGGCGGCACTAACCAACGATTAAAATTAGCATTTGCGATAGTATTTTCTTTAGATAAAAAACTTGCCATATAGGCCTTTCAAACGAGTATTCAATTAATTTTTATAATTCTTTTGCATAGTGTAACAAAATGTAATGAAATGGCAATTTACTTATTAGCTCCTTTAACATTTGTCATGAATATGTCACATTTAGGTCATAAACTGAGGCAACTCAAAAAACCATATTGAGTTAACCTTTTAAATAACTTTCAAAAACTTAACGCCCAGTTCGATGAGGAAAAAATATGCCCGCCAATATATTAGTTGTTGAAGATGAGCCTGCAATTCAAGAACTGCTTGCGCTGAATATCACACAAGCTGGGCATAACGCCATGCGCGCCTTAAGCGTTGAGATCGCGATGGATTTAATGCGGGAAACTATTCCGGATTTGATTTTATTAGACTGGATGTTGCCAGGCATGAATGGCTTGGAGTTTGCGCGTAAATTAAAATCTGACTCGCTCACAAAATCCATTCCAATCATCATGCTGACCGCTCGTGGTGATGAATACGACAAAGTTCGAGGCTTGGAAGTTGGCGCTGACGACTATGTAACGAAACCATTTAGCCCACGCGAACTTAATGCACGCATTAAAGCGGTATTACGCCGCCGTGCACCACAAATGACGGATGACCCCATTGAAGTCAATGGCTTACGTTTAGACCCTACTACGCATCGTGTCACAGGCAACCAAAAAACAATCGACTTAGGCCCGACCGAATTTAGACTGCTACATTTCTTTATGACCAATGCTGAGCGTGTGCATACCCGCAGCCAGTTGTTAGATAAAGTGTGGGGCGACCGCGTATTTGTTGAAGACCGTACAGTTGATGTGCATATTCGCCGTTTGCGTAATGCGCTTTCAATTTCCGGCCATGAAGATTTAATTCAAACCGTGCGTGGTGCTGGTTATCGCTTGTCTTCACAAAGTAATTCAAATTAAGCGATGTTCTAACAGTAAAAAACGGTTGTATTCGCTATAATCAAGTACGTAAAATTACTGAAAATTACAATCTGTGCTAGATATTCGTTTGAAAGCTGGTTTACTCCTAGGTGCTTTAAGCATCATTTGTATTTTTTTATGGCTTATCAGCAGCACGACTACGGCATTGCTTGTATTTTCATCAAGCCTTTTACTTTACCTCATGAGCCATATTTTCTGGCTGAACAAATTACTTTATTGGTTTAAAAAGCCTGCACTAAAAGACATCCCTGAAGGTTCAGGTTTATGGGAAGATGTGTTTAATGCGTTGCTAAAATATGAACGCAATAACAATCTCAACCAAATCAAATTAAACTCCGCGCTCGAACGTTTTAACCTTACCGCCAATGCCATTCCTGATGGACTGGTGATTTTAGGTAGCGTTAATGAAATTGAATGGTGCACCACGAATGCTGAAAACCAACTTGGGCTTGATTTAAATACCGACAAAAATCTACCTATCGTTAATCTAATTCGAGACAGCCACTTTATTGCCTACTTGTATAGCGAGGCTTATAGCGAGCCGCTAAAACTCAGGCATTGCCGAAATTCCGAAGCCACACTTGAAATCCAAATTATCCAACTCGCGTCCAATCAAAAATTGTTAATTAGTCGAGACATGACGCAACTAGAAAAAGTCGATGTAATGCGACGTGACTTTATTGCCAACGTGTCACATGAGCTAAGAACGCCATTAACCGTAGTCGGCGGGTTTTTAGAAACGCTGAGCGATATGGAAGGTGCCGTACCTGAAAATCTAAAGAGTTACTTTGCCATGATGCAGGAACAAACTGGCCGCATGCGCCGAATTATCGAAGACTTGCTGACTCTTTCTACGATAGAAAACAACGCCGGCAACCCAAACAACAGTGAAATTGATATGCATAGTTTGCTGGAAATGGTATGCAATGATGCCCTTGGCTTAAGCCAAGGACTCAACCAAGATGTAAAGCAGGCTAAGCATCATATTCATCTTGACGCTGACTCTACGCTAAACCTACGTGGAGCCATAGATGAGTTGCGTAGCGTATTCAGTAACTTAGTCAGTAACGCCATTCGCTACACACCCACCAATGATGCAACTAATAGCGGAGAAATACTCATTAGTTGGCAATTGAAAAATGATCAGCCTGTTTTTTCTGTACGCGATACTGGCATAGGCATAGAAGAAAAACATATCGATAGGCTCACAGAACGATTTTATCGGGTTGATCGCAGTAGAAGCCGTGAAACGGGTGGCACAGGGCTAGGGCTATCTATTGTTAAACACATTCTCATTCGCCATCAAGCTAAATTGGAAATCACCAGTGAGTTAGGCGTAGGTAGCACATTTAGCGCGGTATTCCCCAAAGCTAGAATGGTACGGAAACATGCTCCAATCATTAGATAACGAGCATGGTAAATAAATAGCAAGCTAAGTGATGACCTTCACGCGTTTAATTATTTGTGTAGCGCTGCTAACCCTATTATCGGCATGCGCTACCACCTCAAACAACACTGCAGCACAACCAGAAAAATTTATCCCTGAACAACAGGACCGAAGCATAATTAAACAACTTGCTAAGGGTGACTTTGACCGCATGGCCGATGTAGAGATCCGCGAGAATACAGAAAGCCTGCGATTATTGATGCTTAAACTTTATAAACGCAACCCGCATGAACTCCAAAAAAGCACACCAGATGCAGCAGAAAAAATGACAAACTGGGTCTTCGATGGAGAAGCCCAACATCACAATAGGTTTGAGGCAATCAATAACCTGCAAGGAACAGAAGCTATTTTTTTAGCTTTTAAAGCTGACTATACAGGCGATCGCGTGTTGCCTTTTATTGTCGGGCTACAAACGATGTTACTCAAAGCACATGGCGGCAAAACAGATTTTTATTTTAGTGACAATATAGACCCACAACATATCTATAACGTGGCCAGAAATATCGAAATCGCCACATGGAAACTTTCAAATGCTCGCGATGAACTTGGTGCACTTTATTTATTAACCAATGAAATGAATGAGAAAGATAAAAACTTATCGTTCGAACGAGAATTTGGAAAAATGATCGGTCGCACAGATTTATATGCAGTTGCATTAGCAGAAAAATCTCAACGCTTGATTTCACGTGTGATTCAAAACCTTGCAACGGCGCTATTCTTGCCTTTTTAACTTGGTTGTTAAGCTAAAAAATATAGCCAACGTTGAGATTTAAAATAAAGGGCTGTAGAAGGTTAGCTTAAATCTTAAGCCAACCAGCAACAGTTCCTATCATTTGAGCGTCACCTAAAATCAGATGTTATTTGCCCTACAACAACACCTTTTCAATCCCACCCCGATTTACGCGCTCTACATATTCCTGCATCCAATTATCACCAAGAATGTGCTTCGCCATCTCGACCACAATATAATCAGCCTCAATGCCTGTATCTTCGCCATAACGCGCTAAACCCTGCAAGCAGCTTGGGCATGAAGTAAGAATTTTCACTTTCTCTTCAGGATTACCTACCGTTAAGCCCATTTTACCCATGCCTTTTTCCAGCTCTTCTTGCTTACGCATTTTCACCTGCGTGGCAATATCTGGGCGGGCGACAGCAAAGGTACCGCTTTCACCACAGCAACGATCGCTCAGTTGCACGTCTTGTCCCATCAACTTATTAGTAACTTCTAGCGGCTTATAAGTCTTCATTGGCGTGTGGCATGGGTCGTGATACATATAGCGCGTGCCAGTGATGCCTGCCAGTTTCATGTCTTTTTCCATCAAATACTCATGAATATCTAGCAAACGGCAACCTGGAAATATCTTTTCAAACTCGTACTTTTGCAACTGGTCCATACACGTGCCACAAGACACAATCACCGTTTTAATGTCGAGGTAATTAAGCGTATTGGCCACTCGGTGAAACAACACCCGGTTATCCGTGGTGATTTCCTGGCCTTTATCATGATTACCACTAGCGGTTTGCGGGTAACCGCAACACAAATAGCCAGGCGGCAATACTGTAATCGCGCCGACTTCATACAACATGGCTTGCGTAGCTAAGCCAACGTTTGAGAACAGGCGCTCAGAACCACAACCCGGGAAATAAAATACCGCTTCTGAGTCTTCCGTGACTTTTTGTGGGTTACGGATAACAGGAATCATACTGCTATCTTCTATGCCCAATAAGGCCCGAGAAGTTTTAGTCGGCATTTTTTTCGGCATTGGTCGATTAATAAAATGCACCACTTGCGCTTTTATTTCAGGCTTGCCGACTGTGGCTGGCGGCCTGATTTTATCTTTTAGCAAGCCGAACTTTTTAGCCAAAGCATGGGCGAAGTTTTGCGTTTTATAGCCAAAACCGATCATCACGGTGCGCAGCAATTTAATGGTCGCGGGGTCTTTTGCATTTAAAAAAGCCATGCCAGCGGCGGTACCAGGGTTGAATTTCTTTTTACCCTGCTCACGTAAAAAATTACGCATCGCTACAGATACATCACCAAAATCAATATCTACCGGGCATGGATTCAAGCATTTATGACAAACCGTACAATGGTCTGCCACGTCATTAAACTCATCAAAATGTTTAATCGAAATACCACGCCGCGTTTGCTCTTCATACAAAAATGCTTCTATGAGCAATGAAGTACCTAAAATTTTATTACGCGGTGAATACAATAAATTAGCACGTGGTACATGCGTGGTGCACACTGGCTTGCATTTACCACAGCGTAAACAGTCACTGATTGAATCAGCAATCTCGCCAATCGCAGATTGCTCCATAATGATAGATTCTTGCTCTAGCAAGCCGAAGCTTGGCGTGTAGGCATTATCAAGCCCGGAACCCGCCATTAACTTGCCTTTGTTAAAGTGACCGTTCGGATCTACTTTATTTTTGTATACGGTAAAATTATCAATCACCGCTTGGTCCAAAAATTCCATTTTGGTAATGCCAATACCATGCTCGCCAGAAATGACGCCATCTAAGCCTTTAGCCAGCGCCATTACGCGCGCCACAGCTTCATGTGCAGATTGCATCATCTCGTAATCATCAGAATTTACCGGGATATTGGTATGCACATTACCATCGCCTGCATGCATGTGCAAAGCAATAAAGACGCGGCCTTTGAGCACCTGTTTATGCACGTCATCGCAACGATCCAATATTTTTTGATATTCACGTCCCGCAAAAATATCAGCCATCGGGCGTTTAAGTTCGCGCTTCCAGGAAATACGCAAGTCGTAGGATTGCACTGCGCGGAATACGTTTTCGTATTGGCTCAATGCACTCGCTGCTTCGCCCAATATTGAAACTGGTGCATCCAGATTATTTAAAATCAAGTTCCAGCGCGCACGTAACTCACTTAGCAACTGCAACGCCATACTTTGCTTGCTCTTCACCATTTCAATATCAGCATTGCCGTCTTCATCGGCCTGCAGCGGCAAATCACCTTGAATAAACTCCTGCATTGCATCCAGCAATTTCAACTTATTCTGAATAGAAAGCTCAATGTTAATACGCTCAATACCGTCAGAATAATCACCTAGGCGCGGCAACGGAATCACCACATCCTCATTGATTTTGAAGGCATTAGTATGTTTTGCGATTGCAGCCGTACGGGCGCGATCCAGCCAAAACTTTTTACGCGCTTCGGCAGAAACTGCAATAAAACCTTCGCCATTGCGTGCATTACACAAACGCACAATATGTGAGGCGGCTTCGCCCACTGCGTTTTCATCATCAGAGGCAATATCCGCAATCAATACCATTTTGGGGCGTTGTTGACGCGCAGCCTTAGTGGCATAACCTACCGCCTTAATATAACGCTCATCCATGTGCTCTAAACCCGCCATGAGAACTAACGGATCCTTTTTAGCAGTAGCGTCTAAATAATCCTTAATCTCCACAATCGCTGGCACGGCGTGAGACACATTGCCGAAAAACTCCAAAGCAACTGTGCGCACATGCTTGGGCATACGGTGCAAAATAAAGGTCGCCGAGGTAATTAAGCCATCGCAGCCTTCTTTTTGTATGCCTGGTAAACCTGATAAAAACTTATCAGTCACATCTTTACCTAAACCTACTTTGCGGAAGCTCGGTCCTGATATTTCTAAAATTTCAGGTTCTGCCAGCAAAGTTTTCATGTCTTCTGCATAGCGGCTTACTTTAAAGCGCGCCATGGCAATGTCATGAATTTTTCCTAGATTATGGTCTAACCGTTCCACCTCAAGCCACTCGGCATCAGGTGTGACCATGCGCCATGAAGCAAGATTATCTAAAGCCGTACCCCAAAGTACAGCTTTTTTACCGCCAGCATTCATTGAAACATTACCGCCGATACAGCTTGCATCCGCACTGGTTGGGTCACAAGCGAACTCTAAGCCAGCATCGCTTGCAGCTTCCATTGCGCGGCGCGTCACCACGCCGGCACCACATTCAATCGTAGCGACTTGGCGCAAAACGCCTGGCAAGGTACGCATTTGCACACCAGTATGCTGGTCTAATTTTTCAGTATTGATCACCGCAGACATCGCCGTAAGTGGAATGGCACCACCCGTGTAACCAGTTCCGCCGCCCCTAGGAATGACAGTAAGCCCTAACTCGATACAGGCACGTACTAAGGCTGCGATTTCTTTTTCCGTATCTGGGCTTAATACTACGAATGGATATTCAACGCGCCAATCGGTAGCATCGGTTACGTGCGAAACACGTGACAATCCATCAAACTGCACGTTATCTTTACGGGTGATTTTTGTTAATTTAGCGAGTGTTTTTTTGCGTAAATTAGCGGTTTGCTTAAAGTCATTTTCAAACTGCAGCACCGCTTGACGTCCCGCCACTACTAATTTCAATACTTTGGCATTGCCAGCACTACGCTCATCAATAGCCGCAATCCGGTGTTGCAAGGCATCCACCAAGGCTTTGCGGCGCTTAGGATTTTCTAGCAAATCATCTTGCAAGTAAGGGTTGCGCGTAACCACCCACAAATCCCCCAGCACTTCAAACAACATGCGTGCGGAGCGACCTGTTTTACGTTCGCCACGCAATTCATTTAAAACACCCCAAATTTCTTCACCAAGAAACCTAATGACAATTTCGCGGTCAGAAAATGAGGTGTAGTTGTAAGGGATTTCGCGCAAGCGCGCAGCTGGCTGAGGTTCAGCATTAAGAATATTGCTAGGTAAGGGTGCGTTCATTTATTTTGTGATAATAGCTTAGCTACAAAAAGTGATTATAACATGGTGTAGAGCTGCAAATAAGCGCAAGCGTTTCATGGGTATTCTCGCCATGCTAGCCCACAAAATACGATTGAACGCTTGCCATAAAATGAAGAATGCATAAATTTCAGAACCGAGTAGAAAATATTTTTCCTGAGTATTTTTCTTGGTCTAATCAAATGAAAACTATAAACTACCAATATGAATAATTTATTAAAAAAATCGTTATTACCTATCGTCATTATAACCTTGCTAGCTTTTTTGGGATTTCAGTTGAGTAACAAATCAGCCGCGCCTAACGTGACATTTACCACCATTGATGGCAAAAAAATCGCAATGGCTGATTTAAAGGGCAAAGTAGTATTGGTGAATTTTTGGGCGACTGACTGCCCTGGCTGCGTTAAAGAGATGCCTGCGTTAGTGGATACTTACAATCAATACAGTAAAAAAGGTTTTGAAATTATTGCCGTAGCCATGCCTTACGATCCGCCTGCACAAGTACTTAATTATACAAAACAAAAAGCTTTGCCCTTCCCTGTGATGCATGACGGCTTATCGGAAGTCACGGAGAAGTTTGGTGGCATTAACCTCACACCTACGACTTATATTTTTGATAAACAAGGTCACTTATTACGGCGCACCATTGGCAATATAGACTTTACAGATTTGAATCTGATACTCAACAAAGAATTAAATAACACAAAGGTAGACGCTTAATGTTGTGGATAAAAGCTTTGCATATTATTTTCGTCACCAGCTGGTTTGCTGGGCTATTTTACTTGCCAAGATTATTTGTGAATCATGCCATGGTGACAGATAACGCAACCTCTGATCGATTAAAATTGATGGAGCGTAAGTTGTATCGATTTATGTTTCCGCTTGCCCTGTCAGCTGTTGGGTTCGGCCTTTGGTTATGGTTAAGTTATGGTGTTACAGGACATTGGATGCATGCCAAATTATCATTTGTTGCCTTATTGGTGGCATACCACTTTTATTGCGGGAAATTATTAAATGACTTTAAGCAGGATAAAAATCAACATAGCCATATCTGGTATCGCTGGTTTAACGAGCTACCAGTAATCGTGCTGTGTTTTATCGTCATTCTCGTGGTCGTAAAACCTTTTTGAGGCCAAGTTTGGAATAACGCATTTACGTCATGGATATTTTTAACTCTCAGTGGCTACTCAACATGCTGGCCAAATCCAGTAAAACGCCACAGGGCCGCATACTTAGTTTGTTTGATATTTTAGCCGACTGGATACAAGCGCCCAATATACAGCTAGACATCAAGAGTAACAGTATCCCTAGTCAACAACTCATTGCCTTTTGTACCGCACAAGCCAAAGCCTGTGGTGCAGAAAACCCAGCCATGCTAGCCGAGCATATCGTGCTGATTGCTAAAAATGCAGCTCAACAAGAAATCAATCAACCTGGTTGCAACAGTTTGGCGCATGCAAAGAAAGCAGCGAATGCGCTTATATTGGCGCAAACACAGAAAGAATGGTTCTTTTCAGACATTACAATTTCAAAACATGCGGTTTATACGATTGCTGTTAGTGTTTTTCTACTGATTGGCGCCGTAGCGCTATGGCTACCAAACCTCATGCAAAACAATCACCCTCAAACAACAATCGCCAGCAGTAATGCTGCCAATGTGTTGCTGGCCGCTACGCCAACTCAAGCCAGCGTAGGTATTTCAGCACACGATGCAGCGGCCATGTATGCAAAGTTCGAGCAAATGCGTAACGGCACCTGCCAATTTCCTGAAGCGATTCAAATTCCCGATAAAGACAAAAAGATTTATCTGGAAAATGTAGTGGGCGGGAAGCTGCCAACAGATATACATGATTTAGCTATAGCTAATGCCTATTTAGAAAAAGTGCGATGTAATTTCACGCCAATGTTAATGGCACATTCAAAGTAACGTTTTAAGACCAATCCAACAGTCTTATCCTATAAAAAAATAGCGCCAACGTAATAAATGCGTGGGCACTATTTTTATAAAGCGAACTAAATTAAAAGTCTGACTTGCTAAATATTCTGCAATTACTCTAATATTTTTTTCAAGTTATTTAAACCGCCATCGTAAACACCACCGATGGTGTCTGATGCTGTTTTTTCGTCAGCAGGTGCTTTAGGTAAAAAACTACCTTCCCAAACCACTACTGACTTATCAGCGCCGTTAGTGTACACATGCAAGGTTGAAGCATAGGCTGTGACTGGCAATACACTGTCTACAATGATGTAGCTCATCGTTTTGTTTTTTGCATTATAAGCAGTTAGCTGCTCATTAATTTTTCCGCCATCTTGCAAGGTAAGTGAACGCTTAGCGCCTTTTTTACCATCAACACCCGCAGTAATTTCTGTTTTAGCAACTGCTGGATGCCAAGCCCCTAAATCTGAAAATTTAGAAATTTTATCCCACACTTTTGTGGCTGGCGCATTAATGTTCACAGACTTAATGACATAGAGTGAAGCAGACTCTGCAGCAGTTGCTTCTGCAGCAAAACCAAAAGCAACCAAAGATAATGTGATTAACAATTTACTCATCATAACTCTCCTAAAATAGACAATTCGGTATATATAAAAAATGCCATCATATTGCGTCTAAAAAACCAATAATAGTGTTTA
>CAINWC010000395.1 GCA_903854305.1 uncultured Pseudomonadota bacterium
GCCGGTGAAAAGATCGCCATGCTCACCTGCTATGACGCCACGTTTGCCAAACTTATGGAGCTGGCTGGCGTAGATATTTTACTGGTTGGAGACTCGCTAGGCATGGTGTTGCAAGGCGCGGAAAATACACTGAATGTCAGCATGCATCACATGACCTACCACACTAAAAGTGTCGCGACGGGTGCGCCAAACACAGTGATTATGGCAGATATGCCGCTTGGGAGTTACGAGCATGATGACGAGGCCGCTTATAAAAATGCAGCGTGGTTGATTAAATCTGGTGCACATATCGTAAAGTTTGAAGGCGGTGGCAATCGAGTCAATACCGCACGTTACCTGGTTGAGCGCGGCATTCCAGTCTGTGCGCATTTGGGTTTTACACCACAATCGGTGAATCAATTGGGCGGCTATAAAATTCAAGGTAAAACAGATGAAAGTGCGGCACAAATCATGACCGATGCCATTGCCATGAGCGAAGCCGGTGTCAGTTTTGTGTTGTTAGAAATGGTGCCAGCCGCATTAGCCAAGGCGATTACCGCGAACATCAAAGCACCTACCATAGGCATTGGTGCAGGTAATGATTGCAGCGGCCAAGTCTTAGTGTTGCAAGATTTATTGGGCATTTACACCGGCGTTGCTGGTAAAGCACCGAGTGATTTTAAAAGTCCGCGCTTTGTTCGTAACTTTCTAAAAGATAGCGCCATAAATGGCAATCCAAGCATTCAAGGGGCCGTTGAGGCTTATGTTGCGGCAGTAAAAGATAAAAGCTTTCCGGCCTTGGAACATAGTTATTAATACCTGATTAAATTTGAGCTAGACAAATACCGATGCAAATAATCAAAACCGTTACTGAATTAAGAAGCGTACTTAAAAGCCAAGCTAGCATTGCATTTGTACCGACCATGGGCAATTTGCATGAGGGGCATATTCATTTGGTCACACTTGCCAAGCAACATGCCGAATGCGTAGTGGTGAGTATTTTTGTTAATCCGCTACAATTTGGTGCTAATGAAGATTTAGCGAGTTATCCGCGCACCTTGGAAGCTGATTGTGAAAAGCTAAAAGCGGCGGGTGCAAGCATCGTATTTGCACCAGCCGTTGCTGAAATATATCCCCAATGTACGGTCACTGAGTCTAATGGCACAGAGTCTGATGGCATTAAGCTCAATCAGACGATGACTATCGCGCCGCCACCTATCGCCAACGAGCTTTGCGGGGCAAGCCGTCCGGGGCATTTTTCTGGCGTGGCCACAGTAGTGTTAAAACTATTTAACATGGTATTTTTTAATGGCTCAAAACAACACTTTGCGATATTTGGTCAAAAAGATTTTCAACAACTTTTTATGATTAAAGAACTGGTGAAACAGTTTAATTTACCGATCACGATTATTGCTGGTGAAACCGTACGCGAAGCCAGTGGCTTGGCCATGAGTTCACGCAACGGCTACTTAACTACCGAACAACACCAACAAGCCAGTCAATTAAATAGCGCCTTGCAGGACATTGTAAATGTGATAAAAAAGGGTGACTGTGATTTTAATCTACTTGAACAAGAAATCACGGCAACGCTCAAATCACAAGGCTGGCTGGTAGATTATATTTCCATAAGATCTACCCGTACCTTAAGCCCAGCCACTAGCAGTGATAGACATTTAGTAGTGCTTGGTGCGGCCAAGTTAGGTAACACCCGCCTAATTGATAATGTTGAATTTTTGCGCTAAGTGCTTGAAAAGACTATAATGCATTCCCTTTTGAAAAACGGTTAAGCACATGCAAAGAACCATGCTCAAATCCAAGCTGCACCGGGTGCATGTTACGCACTCTGAGTTGCACTATGAAGGCAGCTGTGCCATTGATGAAGAGTTGCTAGAAGCAGCCAACATTAGCGAATTCGAGCAAATTCATTTATATAACGTGACTAATGGCGAACGCTTTAGTACCTATGCGATTCGTGCTGAACGCCATTCCGGCATTATTTCTGTCAACGGCGCGGCTGCACACAAGGCGCAGCCTAACGACATCATGATTATTGCCAGCTATGCCCAGTACAACGAAATTGAACTGCATAAGTTCAGCCCCCAACTTGTGTATGTGGATGATAAAAACCGCATACAATCTCAACGCAACGCAATACCAGCACAGGCCGCATAAATGACACTTGATAAAGATTCAGTAAAATCAGACGAAAACTATTTAGAAACAATGAAACTTGCAGTAGTTGATGCAATTGAAGATATTAAAGGCTTTGATATTACCGTGATGGATGTGCGCAAGCTCACCAGCATGACCAGTTACATGATTGTTGCTTCAGCAACATCAAGCCGCCAAGCCAAAGCCGTGGCCGATAACGTGCGCGAAAAACTGAAAGAAAAAGGCTATCACATTCGTGGTACTGAAGGCGAAAAAGAAGGTGAATGGGTATTAGTTGATTTAGACGATATCGTTGTTCACATTATGGTGCCAACTACCCGCGCTTATTACAACCTTGAACAATTATGGGGCGAGGCTGAAAATCGCCGCGGACATATTAAACCAGATAGTAGTGACGCTTAAAAGCCACCAAACTTAGATATACCTAAAAATCACTCAGTTTTGTGATCGCTTAAAGGTTAATATTTGAAACTGCGTATTATCTCTGTAGGCCACAAAATGCCCAGTTGGGTTGAAACTGCATGCGCTGAATACACTAAGCGCATGCCGCGTGAAGCCAGCGTTGAAATCATCGATATCAAGCCTGAAAAACGCGCAGCGGGCAATAGCACAGAAAACATCCAACTCCTTGAAGCAAAACGAATTTTTGAGGCAATTGGCAAAGACTATTGCATCGCTCTGGATGAACGCGGCCAAGAAGTCACCACATTGCAACTGGCCGATAAATTTAAAGACTGGCAATCATCAGGCCGAGATATTGCCTTAATTATTGGTGGCGCAGATGGTTTGCACGCCTCGGTGAAACAAAAAGCCGATTGGCTTTGGGGGTTATCTAAGCTCACACTGCCCCACGCCATGGTTCGCGTATTGCTGACTGAGCAACTTTATCGCGCCCATTCGGTGATTACCAACCACCCCTACCATCGCGAATAGCCATGTCCCCCGCGCATCAAATACCACACCATGAAAAATCATTAGTTTGGTTTAGACGCGATTTACGTGATTATGACCACGCCGCGCTTTACCATGCACTAAAATATTCCAGACAAGTATATTGCGTTTTTGTCTTTGATACCGATATTCTCAACCATCTACATAATAAAGTGGATCGTAGAGTTGAGTTTATTTGGGAAAGCGTACGCGAACTCAAAGCCGCACTGCAAGCCAAAGGCGGCGATTTAATTACCACACATGGCAGTGCGCAGCATGTAATTCCAATACTGGCCAGATCATTGCAAGTAGAGGCAGTATTTACCAATCATGACTATGAGCCAAACGCCATTGCCCGTGATGCTGCTGTTGCCGAACAGCTTCAGCCACTTAATATCGCGTTTCATCATTTCAAAGACCATGTGATTTTTGAGAAGGATGAAGTATTAACTTTGGCAGGCAAGCCTTATGGCGTGTTTACGCCGTATAAAAATATGTGGCTCAAAACCCTGAATGATTTTTATATCAAGCCTTATCCTGTAGATGCTTATATTAACAACTTGGCTCCGCTTACACCTAACGAATTATCAGCTATAGAAAGCATGGGGTTTGAACGCACGAACTTAAGCACAATGCACCTACCCACTGGCATGACTGGCGGCTTAAGTCTACTGAATGACTTTAAAGACCGTATGCGTCGTTACAAAGATTTGCGGGATTTTCCCTCAGTGAAAGGCGTGTCTTACTTATCGGTACATTTACGTTTTGGCACCGTATCAATACGCCATTTAGTACGGGAAGCTTTGCAAGAAACTAATGCCGGCGCACAAACCTGGTTGAACGAATTAATCTGGCGTGATTTTTATGTGCAGATTTTGCACCATCACCCTCGCGTGGCATTGGGCCATACTTATAAGCCGGAATTTGACGCACTGCCATTTCCTAACAATAAAGCATTATTTCAAGCCTGGTGCGACGGCAATACTGGCTACCCACTGGTAGATGCAGCCATGCGTCAACTTAACAGCACAGGCTTTATGCACAACCGCTTACGCATGATTGCCGCAAGTTTTTTAGTCAAAGATTTACTGATTGACTGGCGCTGGGGCGAACATTATTTTGCCGATCACTTAATTGATTTTGACCTAAGCGCCAATAATGGCGGATGGCAATGGGCAGCGAGTACCGGTTGCGATGCGCAGCCTTGGTTTAGAATTTTCAACCCAATCACCCAAAGCGAGCGATTTGATGGGCAAGGTAAATTCATTCGTAAATATGTCCCGGAACTAGCAAAGTGTAATGACAAAGAAATTCATGCACCGTGGTTGATTCCACCATTACGAAAACTAGCGTTAAATCTGCTAATAGGTAAGGATTATCCTGCCCCAGTGGTTGACCATGCAACGCAGCGTGCGCTTACGCTTGCACTTTACAAGAACGGTTAAAAACCAAGTCTAGGAAAATTCGCGATACCAATCAAGATCTCACAATCCTTAACCCAAACTTACAAAATCTCGACATTATGTATAATATGTTATATATAAGACATAAGTGTTCTATAATCATAAAGCACACATTTAACCATACGCGGTATTACTGCTAATTCAATGGAGTTTAAGCAACATGAGTGTTTATGATACGAGTATTTATAAGCGCCACTCCCTTGCAAAAATAAATACCGATAAGCCACAGCATTACAAAGGTCGGTAAAATAACCAGCTGTTCTTAATTATTAAGAGAGTACATCATGGCACTCGTTTCGTTACGTCAACTACTAGATCACGCCGCTGAACACGACTACGGCCTGGCAGCATTCAATGTGAATAATATGGAGCAGGTTCACGCCATCATGCAGGCGGCTGATGAAGTCAATAGTCCAGTGATTCTACAAGGCTCAGCCGGGGCTCGAAAATATGCTGGCGAAGCATTCTTGCGACATCTAGTGCTAGCTGCTATTGAGTCGTACCCGCACATCCCAGTGGTCATGCATCAGGACCATGGCCATACGCCAGCCGTATGCATTCAAGCCATGCGCTCTGGATTCTCAAGCGTAATGATGGATGGCTCGCTGATGGAAGACGCTAAAACGACTTCCAGTTATCAATATAATGTAGAAACTACCAAAAAAATCGTAGATTTTGCTCATGCCATTGGCGTATCCGTTGAAGGTGAACTAGGCGTATTAGGCTCTCTAGAAACAGGACTGGCTGGCGAAGAAGACGGTTCTGGCGCCACCGGAATATTAAGTCTCGCGCAAATGTTAACTGACCCAGAAGAAGCCGCTGACTTTGTACGACAGACAGGTGTGGATGCTTTGGCAATTGCGATTGGCACTTCGCATGGCGCCTATAAATTCACCCAACCACCTACCGGCAAAACATTAGCCATCAGCCGCATTAAAGAAATTCACGCACGTATCCCCAATACGCATCTAGTGATGCATGGTTCATCTTCTGTGCCACAAGAGTGGCTACACATCATCAATGAGTTTGGTGGCGACATGGGCGAAACTTACGGCGTGCCTGTAGAAGAAATCGTCGAAGGCATTAAATATGGTGTGCGTAAAATCAACATTGATACCGACTTACGTATGGCAACAACTGGCGCATTACGCAAATATCTTGCACAAAACAGAAAAGAATTTGACCCCAGAAAATACCTGAACGCCTCAATAACTGCCATGCGCGACATTTGTAAAGCGCGTTATATCGCTTTTGGCTCCGCAGGCCAAGCCAGTGCAATAAAACCAATCTCTTGTGAAACCATGGCCGAACGCTACAAAAGTGGTGAGCTACAAGCCGTTGTTAAATAAAACACAATGAATGGTTAAATATAATATGGAATATAAAAATGCGCCGTAATTTAGTAGTAGGCAATTGGAAAATGCATGGCAACATCAAGAGCAACCAACTTTTACTTGAAAGTCTAACCGATGGTTTACGCGATTTAAAAAATTCGGATTATGTGGTCTGTGTACCTAACCCTTACCTGTTTCAAGCACGATCATTGCTTGAAGCTACCAACATCGCATGGGGCGGACAAAATGTAAACCAATTTGAAGAAGGTGCCTTTACTGGCGCAGTGTCGCCGCATATGCTTACCGACCTTGGCTGCACCTATGTCTTACTTGGGCACTCCGAAAGACGCGTATTATTTCATGAAACCAACCTTTCAGCCGCGGCCAGATTCGATGCTGCGATTAAAGCAGATTTAACACCTATTTTATGTGTAGGTGAAACCCTTGCGGAACATGACGCGGGCTTAACTGAGGTGATTGTAGCCAGCCAAATGGATGCGGTCATGGCGACTTTAGGCGATGAAGATTTTGCAAGGGCAATGCACCTAAACATGGTATTTGCCTACGAACCAGTATGGGCTGTAGGTACAGGCAAAACAGCCACTCCCGAACAAGCGCAGGAGATACATCAGTTTATTCGTCAGCGCATTGCTCGCCGCAATGCGGGAGCCGCATCAAAGGTACGCATCATTTATGGTGGTAGCGTAAAAGCTAGCAATGCGAAAGAGCTATTTGCAATGCCCGACGTAGATGGCGGCCTAGTGGGTGGTGCATCACTCAATGCGAAAGAGTTTGAGGCGATATGTCGAGTGGCTAATAGCCTTTCATCAAACCCCTGCTTAACTGAAGAAGACCATATTGTCAGCTAAATGAAGCGTATTTATCTACTGTTACAATCGCTCTAAGCTTGATGATAGGCAACGAGTCTTTCAATTTCATTTAAACTACCCATCAATACGGGTACGCGCTGATGCAAACCTGTTGGCATAACATCTAGAATACGCTCGAGCCCAGTAGAAGCTGCACCGCCAGCCTGCTCAACAATAAAACTCATCGGGTTAGC
>CAINWC010000396.1 GCA_903854305.1 uncultured Pseudomonadota bacterium
CCTTGTAGCCGGAAAGAAGGTAATTAATCTTCCAATAATATTGCTGGCATCTTTCTTAAAATCCCATTGCTTTTTTTATAACTTCCATTTCTTCTTCTGAAGTCAGCATTTTTAATAATTCAAATGCAACCTTCGGAGCTGTCTCAGGACAATAAGAGGTAATGATATTATCATCAATTACAATTGGCTCATTCACAACATTCACGCCAAATTCTTTCAGTTTCTTTTGCCAATATCCATTTTTTAAGTGGTAAGTAGTTGCTTTCCGATCCTTAAGAACGCCACTTTTTCCTAAGGGCATTGCCCCGGAACAAATTGCCGCAATGATTTTACCTTTTGTATTAAATTCCGCAATTAATTTTAAAAATCTTTCGTCATATGCTTCTTCATAAAAACCAAATTCCCCAAATCCACCAGGCATTGCCAGGGCGTCATAATCGTCAACGTTTATTTCTGCAATGGTTTTATCTACTATTACAGGTAAATATTGTGCAATTTTGCTGCTTAATTCTTCTGGTGTAATACCAAATTTAGCGGCCATTTCGGCAATAGCGCCGTCGCCTAACGCGCTAGAGATCTGTTCTGCTGAAATTGGCAGGTTTTCACCTGTACCAACCCATGATGCTGCTTGTTCAGCAAAGCCACTAGCTTTAAGTTTCTCTAAAATACCACTTAGGCCACCATTTTGATTAAACATTTCCATAGCAGCCTGTGCCATATTACCTTGTTCGCCACCTAATTTACCTAAAACAGCACCGGCTAAATTATCAAATAACCCCATGATTAATCCTTAAAAATATTCACATAAAAATTGCTTGGCTATTAACCTAGCTTAAAAACGTTCGTCATTACGCAGGTAACGCCACTGCCCAACTGGTAATTTACCTAAGTTTACACTGCCGATGCGTACGCGTTTTAAACCCACGACATGCAAGCCCACCATTTCACACATACGGCGAATTTGGCGCTTTTTACCTTCGCGTAAAACAAAGCGTAATTGATCTTCATTTTGCCAGCTGACTTTGGCCGGTTTAAGTTTTTCGCCATCTAGACTTAAGCCAAAATTAAGGCGCTTCATATCAGCATCGCTTAATTCGCCTTCAACGCGCACTAGATATTCTTTCTCTACAGTGGAATCTTCACCAATTAAATGGCGTGCCACGCGACCATCTTGGGTGAGCACTAACATTCCGGTAGAGTCAATATCCAAGCGTCCTGCTGGCGCTAGGCCATGCAAAAATCTACGTTGAAATTCTTTGGCATGGTGTTGGTTTAAGTTAGGATCATCCAGCCACTCGTTATCTGGGTGGACCAGCACGATTGCAGGCTGGTAATCATCTTCTGCCTGCCCACTCACGTACCCTACTGGTTTATGTAAAATAATTGTCACGGACTCAGCCTGAACCTCATGCGCATAGCTACTGATGATAATCTCAGCATCTGGGTTGATGCGCGAACCAAGCGCATCAATAATCACGCCATCCACCATAACCCAGCCGTTCACAATCCATTCATCCGCCTCACGGCGTGAGCAAATGCCACGCTCTGCCATGACCTTAGAAAGCCTTGGTAAATCAGTGCTGATGGCCGTAGATTTATATGCAGCTTTTGCCGCAGCGCCATATTGCGGCGTACTAACTGCATCATAACCATCACGTACCTTGCCGCCACGGCGAGGCGCTTGGCGGTATTGAGGCTCGTCTTTACTCGCTTTTGGTGAAGTGCGCGTATCAATGCCCGCCGGTCTGGCTTGTCTTTCTGCCGGACGCTCGCCAGAACGATCTGGGTACCAGGGCTTGCCTTGTTTATGATCAGCCGGTCTGTCATCCGCTGAATCTCCATATGAATTATCTGCTGACTCGCCACGTAATTTCCCATCGTAACGATGATTACGCTGTCCAGTTTTATTTGCAGTAGATTCTGGCGCGCTAGAAGAACGCTCATTGTTTGCCGCTTGCGACTCATCTCTAGCCGGTAGCGCCACTTTCGGCGGCGCAACAGTACGGTCACGCTTTGCAGCATCTGAGCGGCGCACAGGTGCTTTGCTAGTTTTAATGAGCGAATCTTCAGGTTTTTTATTCAGTTTAATGGTAGTCAAAATAGTCTGCATTTATTTAATTTGTAAGGCTATTTTACCAAAATAAAGTCACATATCATTAATTATTAAAGGCATTTAACAGTCTAACTTCATGATTCGGCATGTCTGAGTTTTGTTTACCAAAACTCTTAAACTAAGGGCTGTGGTGGGGCAATAAAAAAGCAGGCGCGAGGCCTGCTTTTTGCGTTACTTAATATAGCTAGTTAAACCTTTTGATAAACTTCGCTACCTTTTTTCACGAACTCAATCGACTTCTCTTGCATACCTTTTGTCAGTGCTTCTTGCTCTGAAATATTCAAAGTAGCTGCATAATCGCGAACATCTTGCGTGATTTTCATAGAACAGAAATGCGGGCCACACATTGAGCAAAAGTGCGCTTGTTTTGCGCCATCTTGCGGAAGCGTTTCATCGTGAAATTCTTTCGCTTTTTCAGGATCCAGACCTAGATTAAATTGGTCATCCCAACGGAATTCAAAACGCGCTTTGCTTAAGGCGTTGTCGCGAATCTGCGCGCCAGGGTGACCTTTAGCCAAGTCGGCAGCGTGTGCTGCGATTTTGTAGGTGATGATGCCAACGCGCACGTCCTCTTTGTCTGGTAGACCCAAATGCTCTTTTGGCGTGACATAACACAACATCGCGCAGCCATACCAACCAATCATTGCCGCGCCGATACCAGACGTAATATGATCATAACCAGGAGCGATGTCCGTAGTTAAAGGTCCTAAAGTGTAGAAAGGAGCTTCACCGCAATGTTCAAGTTGCAGTTCCATGTTTTCTTTAATCAAATGCATAGGCACGTGGCCCGGGCCTTCGATCATGCATTGTACGTCGTGCTTCCAGGCGATTTGTGTGAGTTCGCCTAATGTAATCAGTTCGGCAAATTGCGCTTCATCATTAGCATCATAAATTGAGCCTGGGCGTAAACCATCACCTAAACTAAACGCAACGTCATAAGCTTTCATGATTTCGCAAATGTCTTCAAAATGCTCGTACAAGAATGATTCTTTATGATGCGCTAAACACCATTTCGCCATAATCGAGCCGCCACGTGACACAATACCTGTCATGCGTTTTGCAGTCATCGGGATGTAGGCTAAGCGTACGCCAGCATGAATAGTGAAGTAATCTACGCCTTGTTCGGCTTGCTCAATCAATGTATCGCGGAAGATTTCCCAAGTTAAATCTTCAGCTTTACCATTTACTTTTTCGAGCGCCTGGTAGATAGGCACGGTACCGATAGGCACTGGTGAATTGCGGATAATCCATTCGCGTGTTTCGTGAATGTTTTTACCTGTAGATAGGTCCATCACGGTGTCGCCGCCCCAACGCGTACCCCAAACCATTTTTTCAACTTCTTCGCTGATTGAAGAACCTAAAGCTGAGTTGCCAATATTGGCATTAATTTTCACTAAGAAATTACGGCCGATAATCATCGGCTCGATTTCAGGGTGGTTAATGTTTACTGGGATAATCGCGCGACCT
Organism: uncultured Pseudomonadota bacterium; assembly: GCA_903854305.1. Lineage (GTDB taxonomy): Bacteria > Pseudomonadota > Gammaproteobacteria > Burkholderiales > Methylophilaceae > Methylotenera. The sequence continues at coordinate 3,581 of CAINWC010000396.1, forward strand.
AACGCCACTTCGCTGCGTACAAATTCTGGCGTAATCACTTTAGGAATGTTCGCGCCAAAATCATGTCCTTTATGCTGCGTTTGCAATAATTCGCTCATGTTTTCGCGGCGTTGATTTTCGCGAATCGCGATGTATTCCATTTCAGGCGTAATAATGCCTTTACGTGCGTAATGCATTTGGCTTACGTTCATGCCCTTTTTAGCGCGGCGTGGTAAGCGCAATAAATTAAAGCGCATTTCTGCAAGCTCTGGGTCAGTTTTACGCTCGATACCAAAGGCTGAGCTTGGACCGTCTAGTTGTTCGGTATCGTTGCGCTCTTCAATCCATTTTGCACGTAAAGCTGGCAAGCCGTTACGAATATCAATGTTTACCGCAGGGTCAGTATATGGGCCGCTGGTATCGTACACCATCACAGGCGGATTTTTTTCAGCGCCAAACATTGATGGTGTATCGCTTAAGCTAATTTCACGAAACGGCACTTGAATATCAGGGCGCGAACCTTGAATGTAAACCTTGCGTGAATTCGCAAATGCAACAGTGGTGGCTGGGTCAATCTCAGCGGTTTCGCTCACGAATTTGGTGAGATTTCTTTGAAGATTTTTATCGGTGGCGTTCATGGAGCGTTCCTATTCGTTTGTTCAAATACAGAAAAGTACTAGCAGCTTTTCTTATTTTAAATTTGTAGGCAACGCGTCTGCTTGCTTTGCCTACAATAATCTTTGTAGTAGGAAAGCATTAATCGGCTTTACCTACGACAATCTTTAGTAGGAAAGCATCAAGCTGCTTTCCTACGGCGGCATTACCCGCATCAGGTTCAAAGGGTGATTCTCACTATATCTTAAAGTTTTCTAAAATATAGACCCCTAGCAATGCAAGAAATATACGCTAAAGCGACAATAAAACCAAGTGCTTAGCGGTAAAAAAAGCCTCAGCTAAATTCTCTTAAATACCGCATTATTTATAAATTTGAATGGGTGGATGTGTGGCATGCAATAAGTAATAAAATTAACAATTGAGATGCTTGAAACTCAGTTTTTATTGTTTTTTTTTGCTAAAATGGAATACGTAGAAATAATATTAAAAATAAGTAACTTAACGTTTGAATTGGTCAATTTATGGCATTGATGATTTATGTGCTTTATTACGTAGTGGCAATCACTGCGCTTTTCTTTCACTTCACAGGGCATTTAGAGCGCTGGGGCATGGAGTGGGTTATTTTAGTATTGGCGGTTAGTGTATTTCCAGTAGTATTGTATTTATAGCAGATAATTACACATCACTAGATAGCAACATAGCAAACTATCATCTGGATGTTGGTTAGAATCTGTTGCAGAATTTTTTATGATTTGCCGCACGGTTCAAGCTAACGTTAGTTATTTTTGCATTAGCTTAAGTCTCTTTATTTTAAATTTATCTTAACTAACTTTAATTCTACCTGTCATTACCATGGTTCAGAGGCATTGTCTCTTAGTCTGTGGATAGGCTTGGCATTTATCATATTTCTCTCGACTAATCTAAGTCTAAATACCGTGCCTTTAATCAAGAAACAATTTGGAAGGTTGAAATGAAACATTTTATGCGCGGGGTTGGGTTCAGTGGTATCGGTTTAAATATTTCTGCACCAGCGCTGCTGTGGCTTTGCTCTATTTATATAGTGCTGGCCGACAATCAGTATTTCTGGCGTACGCTGCTAAAATTAATCGACATCTCGACTTGGAACGGCATTTCGTTTTGCTTGGGTATATTGGCCATTCTGACTTGCGTTTTCAGCGTCATTTTTCATGCATTTAGCGCCAAGATTATATTAAAGCCCGTGCTCATCCTGATGCTCATCATTGCTGCAGGAGTTGGTTATTTTCAGACCAAGTATGGCGTCATCATTGACAAGAGCATGATTCAGAATGTTGTTGAAACTGATTATAAAGAAGCGTCAGAGCTCATTAGTTTTTCATTGCTGTTGCATCTTACATTGTATGGGCTATTGCCTGCGCTCGTCGTTGGGCTCGTTACGGTTCG